>JAKCCC010000074.1 GCA_021838985.1 Planctomycetota bacterium | reverse complement strand
CAGGCGTTGCGGCGCTGCCGGATGATAACGCCTCCGCCGCCAACTGGGCGGTTTGCCGCGCCCGCACCAGCGGAGAACTCAGGATGGTTTGAATTCCCGGCTCCAGCGCCGCCAGGCCGCGCGCCGCGCGTTGAAATTTACGAATGCCTTGGGGTGTAAGCGGCCGGTCCGCGTCGGACACTTTCCCACTGGCATCGGCCGCCTGGGCATGGCGGCAGAGGTAAAGTTTCATCGGGAGTCTCCTGTGTCGCCGCGCGTTGGTGTTAGCGGGCGTGGATGAAAATAGTTTCTCCGCTGGCACACCATAGGCTGCCCTCCAGGGCGGCCACAATGGCGGCGGCGACATCCTGAGGCGCAAGCAGCGCCTCCGCCGGCACTTGGCCGGCGAACGGCAGGGCGCGGAACATGGGGGTGTCCACCGCTCCCGGGGCGATGGCGACGGCGCGCACCCCGATGGCGAGACCTTCGCGGGCGATCACACGGGTGAGCAAATTCAACGCCGCCTTGGCGGCGCCATAGGCGCCCAAACCAGCGAAGGGATCGCGTGAGGCTTCGCTGGAAATATTGACAACGGTTCCGGTCCAACCGGTGGCGCCCAGCCGCGGTCGACCTTTGGCCCGGCGGCGGTGCTGTCGCCCAAAGATCGGCCAGGCGGCCCGGGTGGTGTGGAACACCGCGGATAGATTGGTGTCGAGAATCCGCCGCCATTGCGCCGCGGAAAGCCGCGCTAACGGCGCCAGCGGCGCGGCGCCCGCCGCATTAATCACCGCGTCAAGTCGACCTTTCCAGGCGGCGGCCTGAGCGACCAGCGCTTCGGCCTGATCCGGCTGGCTGACATCCGCGGGGATCGGCAAAACCGCACCACCATGCCGGGCCAGACGGCGCGCGGTCGCTTCGAGCCTCGGCCGCCCCCGCGCGGCCAGCACCACCGCCCAACGACGCTCGAGGAGCTCTCTGGCCGTGGCGGCACCGATGCCGCTGGAACCACCCGTAATCAGTGCGACTTTCATACCGGCGGATAGTCGTCCTCCGCGCGGCGGCCCAGGACACCCGCCGCCAGGCTTGGCGGTTCGGGACGACGGAGCAATTTCCGCCAGGCCGCGTGAACTGGCGGGTAAAAGGCGTAGATATAAATGACAATCAGAACGGTTAATTGGGGCTGCCAGAGCACCAACAGCAGCAGCAACACCGCCCGCACCACATAAGAGAACGGCTTGCGCCCCCGTAAATATTGGTTGATCAAGTGCCCGTAACTGATGCGACTGACCATGAGAATCGCCAGCAGCAGTAGAATCACGGGCATGGCGTAGGGAAAAAGTTTCGTGACCGCGGCCCCCAGCACCGGCGGAACATTGAACGGAAAAACGTGCGGCGAGCCGGGGCGCAAGGCCTCGAAAAAAATGACACTGGCCGCGACGACGCCCGCGGCGCCCGGTGTCGGCAAACCCTTGAAGGCCAGATGGGCCTCCAGGCCATGTTGATTGAGCGTATTAAACCGGGCCAGGCGCAGCGCCGCGCAGGCTACGTAGATGGCGGCGATAATCCAGTAAAAACGTCCGAGCATGCTTTCCGCGACGGGACTGATCGCGATGGCCGGCGCCCCCCCATCGGCCAGGACATGAGAGACAATTTTCAAACACAGGAAGGCGGGCACGACGCCGAAGGTAACCACGTCCGCCAGGGAATCCAACTCCGTCCCAAAATCGCTGGTGGCGCGGGCCAGCCGAGCCAGGCCGCCGTCCAGAATGTCCAAAACCATCGCTGCGAAGATAAGGTAGCCGGCCGCCGCGTACGGCCCGCCGAGGCTGGGCGCCTCCACCGAGCCGGCGCCGGAGGCGTAGCCCAAAGCGGCGAAACCACAAAGCAGGTTCCCCAGCGTCATCAGCGTGGGCAGTATGGAAATACGCTTCCGCAGCCTCGTCGGCGCCATTGGCATCCAAGGTTCTCTGCGCCAATGCGGTTCACGATAGCGCATGGGGACTCCCGCGATCAGGTTTGGGAACCGTGCCCGGACCCGCGCCTGACCCCGCGAGGGGGTATCTCACCGGTTCAGTCGCCCGCAGCGATCTGCGGCGTTTATTGCACAGCCCGCAGGTCGCCGGGGGCGACTGAACCGCAGCAACAGGTGGGGCCGCATCAATCGCCGCAGCCCGTGAACGGTTACCAAGTTTATAATAACCCTAGTCGTTTGCTTTCGCCAGGAACCGATGCTATCCTAGGCCGCGTTGGGGCAAGTCTGGACATCTGAGGGGCAAGCTTTTACGTTCTGGCGAGGACGGACCGCCCATGACGGTGAGCGCCCCTTCTGCGATTTCCGATCGTGCCACGTGGCTCCATGGCCCGGCGTGGCGATGCTCCAAGGCGCCCGCCGCACCGCCGCGAGTTTGGCGGATGATTCTGCTTGGCCCGCCCGGTGTGGGCAAAGGCACGCAGGCGGAAAAACTTTCCGCTTACCTGGGCGCCTGCCATCTTTCCACCGGCGATATTTTCCGCGCGGCGAAAACCCTGCATCCCGATCAGGTCGATGGGGCGATGCGGGAGGCGCTGGCCGCGATGCGGCAGGGACGGCTGGTTTCCGACGAAGTGGTGCTGGCTTTGGTGGTGGAACGCGCGGTGTGCCTGCGTTGCCCCGCGGGATTTCTGTTGGATGGGTTTCCGCGCACCCTGCGCCAGGCCCAGGCTTTTGACGCGGTGCTGGCCCAGCAACGGATAAAGTTGGATGTCGTTCTGGATTATGACCTGCCCCTGGCGGAGATCATTGCCCGCCTGGCGGGCCGCCGGATCTGCCCGCACTGCCATGCGGTTTTCCACGAGATCAGCCAACCGCCGCGCTACGCGGGAAAATGCGACGTGTGCGGGGCCACACTCCAGCAACGGGAAGATGACCGCCCGGAGGTCTGTCAGGCCCGGATGCGCGAATACATCCGCATCACCGAACCGCTCATCAACTACTACCGGCGCAGGGGACGGCTGATTACCGTCTCCGCCGCCGGCTCGATCCAGGAGATTTTCCAGCGCACCATCGGAGCGCTTGCGGCGTGCACCGCGGCACGCGAAGCCTGACTCCATCCGCGGGTCCTCAGCCAGACAGGCTCTTCAGTTCCCGCGGAAGAATTGGAAAATTTCATCATTCCAACCGGGCAGATGCTCGTGGGTAAAGTCGGGATAGATCCGTCGGGACTTGGGACAGACGAGTTTGTTGTACGCGGCGAACTGGGTTGAAGGGGGGCAGATGGTGTCCATCAAACCAACCGCCAGCATGGTTTTGGCGCGAATCCGCGGCGCCAGATGCTGGCAGTCGATATAACCTAAGCGCGTAAAAATTTCCCGCTGCCGCTGATGACACGGATCGTGGTTGCGGAAAAAGTTGCGCAATTCATGGTACGCGTCTTTGGCCAGATCCATTTCCCACACGCGCTGATAGTCGCATAGGAAAGGAAAGGCGACGGCAATCCGGGCCAGGCGCGGCTCCAGGGCGGCGCAAGCCAGCGTAAGGCCGCCGCCCTGGGAGCCCCCGGTGGCGTAGACCCGTGACGGATCAACTTCGGGCAGGGCCATGATCAACCCGGCCAGCTGTGCCGTATCCAGGAAAATGGAGCGGAAGAGCAAACGCCGCGGATCGGGGTCCTCCAGGCCGCGGATAATGTGGCCGCTGTGGGTGGTTCCGCGCACGGGCGTAAGGTCTTCCGACAGGCCGCCCTGGCCACGGCAGTCCATCGCGGCCACGACGAACCCGGCGCCGGCGTAAGCCAGTTTGTCCGCCCAGTCGCCGCTATGGCCGCTGTAGCCGTGGAACATGCACACGGCAGGGACTTTTGTGCCAGCGCTGTGGGGCCTCAGGAATTTACAATGAATGCGCGCCCCACCGACCCCGGTGAAAAATAGATCGAAACAATCCACGTGCGGGGTTTGGAACGCGGCGGGGCGAAACTCAACCTCCGGTGTTACCTGGCGCATCTCGGCCAAGGCCGCATCCCAATAAGCGTCGAAATCAGCGGGCCGGGGATTTCGGCCTTGATAAGTTTCCAGTTGCGCCAGGGGCATGTCAATTAAAGGCATAGGGAATCTCCACTTAAAACAACCCGAATCCCACCACGGCGGTCCGTTAGCGGACGCTGAAAACGTGGGGCCATCAAGGTATTATCAGACGGATGTGGTACGCCGACAAGCGAGGCGCTGGCGCCGCCGAAAACGGCGCGTGACAATTTTTTGCAGAAGGCCGGAACACTGCCACGGACATCTGGCCAGCTCCTTAACCCGGATCTTTCATTGGTTTTCCAAACGGCGGCCGTTGGCGGCCTGGCGCAGGTTTGGTGGCCAGTTCGTGCCGCCAGCGGCCAAAAGCCGCTGTCGATGTGGAGGGTGATCCGCACCCGTGGCCAGACCTGCCGCCGCAGGTCCACCCATAACCTCAGGGCTACCGTCAAATGTTGTGGACGGATGGTCTCAGGTGGCTAACTTTTTAATCCCATCCTCATATTTAACACCAGCCATAACATCCTGAAGTAACTCCGCGCCATTGAACCGCAGGAAGCTTCGCCGGGCGCTCTGGCAAAGTTTGTAAACCATGGCCAGGCAAGTCTTACGCCCCGCGTTGTTCCGCGTTCCTTTCCGGGGAAGCACCGGTCCGCAGGCGTTGGCGGCGCTGGATGCGGTGGCGGCTTCGACGGGGTCAGCCTGTCACGGCGACAGCACGCAGGTTTCGCCCGTGCTCCGGGCGATGGGGTTGGACGCCTCCCGCGCCCAGGGCACTATCCGTTTCAGCCTCGGTCGCGGCGCAACCCGGGACGAAATCGGCTTTTGCGTAGAAGGGCTGCGTCCGACCATCCCACACTGATTCGGACAATCGTCTGGAGAATGAGTATACTTAGCGCCGCGAAACTGGAGAGGCAATCTGCATGATCGCCCGGCTGAACGGTACGGTGGCAGCGGTAAACCAGGACACGATCCTGGTGAATGTCGGCGACCTTGGGTACGAGGTGCTGGTGCCGGCGGTGGATATCGTCCCTTTGCAGCGCCGAGTGGGCCAGCGCGTCAGCCTATTGACGATTGAATATATCGAAGGCAACGCCGCTTTCGGCCAACTGACCCCGCGTTTGCTGGGATTTTTGCGCGAGCAGGATCGCGATTTTTTCGAGCTGTTTATTACGGTCAAGGGGATCGGCCCGCGCCGGGCGCTCCGGGCGCTGACAGCTCCGGTGGAGCAGATCGCTGCGGCCATCGTCCGCGCGGATGGCCGGTTTTTAAGCACCCTTCCCGAGATCGGCAAACGCACCGCCGAACGGATTATCACGGAACTAACCGGCCGGGTGGATGCTTTCGCAGGTCCGGCCGGCGCTGGTCGCCCCGTGCAACTGGAGCGCTCCGAGGAACAGTGCCAGGCGATTGCGGCACTGACGGCGCTGGGGGAGCGCCAGGCGGAGGCGGAAAACTGGGTGGATCGGGCCTGCCGCGTTGATCCGACTCTGAAGCGGTCCTCGGATATCGTCAAGGCCGCCTACCGGTTAAAGAGTGTGCCGTGAGGCCGGAGGTGCGGTTACGGGCTACAGGTTCCAGGTGTTAGGCTTAAGACGTTAGGCAACAGGGAATGCGGGGACCGGCCAACCGGTATCGAGACGGAGCAGGGCGAAGAGCGGAGGTATTGCAGCAAGAATGAGCCGGGAGCGAATCATCACCGCCGCGGTCTTACCCGAGGATAATCCCGCGCCGCCCTTATCCGGCGTGAGCCAGCCGCCGCTGCGCCCGCGCCGGTTGGACGAATACATCGGCCAAAAAGAACTGGTGGAAAAGCTGCGTATCAGCATCGCCGCGGCGAAGAAACGTGGCGACGCCATGGAACACGTATTACTCCATGGGCCTCCAGGGTTGGGCAAAACCACCCTGGCCTACATCATTGCCGCCGAGCTGAACGCCTCCGTTCCAAAAATCACCAGCGGTCCGGCGCTGAGCCGTCCCACCGAATTGGTCGCGATGCTTACCAACATCGAGCGGGGCGAAGTGCTTTTCATCGATGAAATTCACCGTATACCGGCGGCGGTGGAGGAATATTTATATCCGGCGATGGAAGACTTCTGTGTCGACGTGATTACCGGTTCGGGCACCCATGCGGACTCGCTGCACATGGACATCCATCCCTTCACGCTGATCGGCGCCACCACCCGCGCCGGTCTGCTTTCCGGTCCCATGCGTTCGCGTTTCGGCATCGCCCATCATCTGAATTTCTACGCCGCGGCCGACCTGCTCGAGATTGTGGTGCGGTCCGCCCGGTTGCTGAACCTGCCCAGCCATCCGGAAGCGTTGGAACTGATCGCCCACCGCTCCCGGGGCACCCCGCGGGTGGCCAACCGGCTGCTGCGCCGGGTGCGTGATTTCGCCCTGGTGCGCGGCGCGGGGCGGCTGACGGTTGAAGTGGCGGCCCAAGCCCTGGAGTTGGAAGGAATCGACGAGCTGGGGCTCGACGCCTTGGATCGGCGTTTCCTGCACGTGCTGGCGCATGATTATGAGGGTGGCCCCGCCGGTCTGGAGGCCACGGCCGCCACCATGGGTGAGGAATCCGACACCCTGGAAGACGTGGTGGAGCCTTATCTTCTGCAGATCGGACTGATTCGCCGGACCCCTAAGGGCCGCCAGCTCACCCCCGCCGGTTACCAGCACCTGCGGCTGTCACCGCCGAACAAGACCAGTGCCGCGATGGTTCCCGAGCTATTCCGGGAGCCTTGACCCATGCCTTAGGTCCGCCCCTCCGCCCCGCCGCTGCGAGCGATGATGGTGAAACCCACCATTTTCAGGACAGTTTTTCATGCCTTACGGACACTTTCCAGAAACGAGTCTCCGACTCACCGAGGCGAGTCTTCGACTCACCGAGGCGAGTCTTCGACTCACCGAGGCGAGTCTTCGACCTGTGGAGCATGAAAATAGCCCGGTCACCCCTGCACCCAAGTCCACACCCCGGACGGCGCAGTTTAGTCGCCCCCGGCGAGCTTCGGCGGACTTGGGCTAAGCTGCAAGCGGCACCTTATCCCGGATCCGCTGCAGCCGATCCGCCGTTGGGCGGATTTGGGGCGGGGGCCGACACCTGCGGGAGCGGCCGAGGCCGTGGCTATGAAGAAGGTATAGGCGGGGTGTGGGTGCGATAATGCGATTTGGGTTGCGGCGGAGTGTGAGGGTGCGGTGGAGTGTTTGAGCCGACGAGGGCGTCGGCTCTACAACGACCAGCCACGCCGTAGTGCCGATGCCCTCATCGGCCGACGGCCAGCCGACGAGGGCGTCGGCTCTACGAAGACGTTGGCTTTACGGGGGTGGCTACATTCATGACAGGCTGAGCCGCTCGGCGGAGCGGGTGGGCTTGTTCAGCCGGATGAGCCAACTATTCGCGTTACCGTTTCACCCTCCGTCCTCCCGCCGCCACGACGACGCCGGCCGTACGGCAGCCTACGGCACGTAGGGGCCATCTGCTTTACCTCATCGCCGGTACCACTCCGGGCAGCCGGGCAGGTTTTTCATGCAATCCATTCCCCTGCGGCCGCGCCGGGGCGCCGCTCCCTGACGCCACGTGGGTGGCCGCGTCCCAGCCAAGTTTCTTCATCCAACCCAAGTACTGGTCCAGGTCGAACGGGCGTGGTCCGGCCAGGTAATAATTCTCCGCGGAATAGCGGTGCGTTGACCACGTCAGCCGCCACAGGGCGGGCCGCGCGGACGACGCCACATGGCCGGCAACGGTCTTGCCGTTGGCGGGAACCGCACAGCTCGATTCGGCGAGTACTTGGCCCGTGTCCACATCATCCACCCGCAGGCGGCCGGAAATGGCCGTCAACGTATCGTTCACCACCAGCAGCGCGTGCCGGCCACTTTCCGGCTCGGCGCAAATGGGGC
>JAKCCC010000073.1 GCA_021838985.1 Planctomycetota bacterium | reverse complement strand
GCTGACGGCGATGCTGTCGCCAGGCTTGATAGCCAGCGGCGCCAGATCCCCCAGATCCACGAGCAGCTTCTTGCCCGTCGCCATATCGGTGACGGCGTCGATTCGACCCAACGCTTGTACGATTCCTGCGAACATAATGTCATTCTATCCTGTTTTCCCGTTGAACTGGAATTCTGGAACCCAGCCCCATCGACCTGAAGCGAGCAGTCTTAAAGCTGTTATTATCGGCCCTATCCATTGGAACCGGGGGACCTTTCGAGGCCGAGGCCGCGGCGGGAATGCCGGCGACGCCATGTACCCGCCGCGCACCGGCGCTGTTTCCATCTTGGAACTGACGCACGACTTGAACGTTCTGTCCGGCCTGTTCATCGGCAGCGTAGCGGCATTCGGGGATACCGTGCTGGTGTTGCGCCGCAGCGTTTTGCGAAAAAACCTGCTTCGATACCGCCAACCTATCACGCGAGTACAGCCTTGCGGTATTGCTGATGGTCACAAACCCTGACGCATGATTATGCGACGCCGTCGGCAACGCGCGGACAAGTTCCTTGAACCACCCGGCTCCTCCCGCACCCTCCGAAGCGCCAACGCGCTATTCTGCTGTTCATCACGGACAGCGTAAATCAGCACCGCTGATCCTTGGGAGGTCTGCTCCCAGCATGGCCCCGGCATTTCGGGCTTGACCCGCAATTCCCCGCGTTACCGCCGCTGAAATTTATTCCATCGTGTCGCATCACAGCCAAACCACTGCCGCAATTCGGTGCTCGGCGCCCAATTTTTTAACCACGGGTAAGCTGGGGCGCCCCTCTCGCCAGACTCCGGATCCGAAGCCGCTCCACCAACCCGCGCCAGCCCTCACTCGGCGACGCCGGCTCATCCGCTCGTATGATCTGGACGCTCCGGGCTGACCAATCCTTCCGCAACCACCTGAAAAAGCCGCTCTTCCGTATCCGGCGCCTCGACCTGAAACCACACGATACAATTTGCCTGGCGATTGTGACGAAATCCCAGCATGTTACGCCACCCACGGAACCATCGACGCTCCGGCACATTGAAGGTCCGGGTGGTTCCGGTGCTACTCCACCGGCCGGCGGGATTATTCTTAACCAGTGGAATCGTGGTCGCAGCCCATTGCTCCAGCGAGTGGCCGTTCAGCAATCGCTCCGCCATGGACCAGCTGCCCAGGAGAATCCGTCGTGAATGTCGGACGAACTCCAGCCGACTGCCGCCGGGCAACAGGTTTATCTTCCGCAACGACCACCGCCCCGGCGCCACACCATCGACACCATAAAGCGTCCAGCGCCAGAACACCTGATGCGACTGATCCGAAAAAGACCGCACAATGGTCTCCACCGCCGCTGGCTGCCGCGGCCAACTTAACTCAAAAAGCCGTTGCCGGGCCAGCAGAACCACCGTGGAGCCGCCCAGCATGACCCGATAGGTGTTGGTGGCGGATTCCACCCGCTCCACCGAGGCCCCGCGACGTTCCAATCGTTGTATTTGATGCTTGAGCTGACGTTCCGCTTGCACCGGATCGCCACCACGCCAGCGAATTTCCAGCACCGGCCCCCGGCCCTCCGCCAGGGTCAGAGCGCCCAAACGCTCATCGCCTTGGTATGCCGTCACATTCCATGCCATCGGCAGCACCGAGGTAAAACCGAACCAGGCGAGTTGCTGAACTCCCAGCTGTTGCTCTTTCACCGCTGGGATAGGGTGCTCCCGATCTCTTTTTCCATCGCCCGCAGGTCGAAGACTCGCCTCTGGAGAGTACCGCGGGTCCTGCGCGACAGCGATGAAACGTTCGCCGTAAGGTCGGTTCTTTTCCTGGGCCATTTCGTTTATTATACGTTCATGAGTGCAGCCAAGACACCCCTGTCGCCCCGGGCCAGAGCCACCGCACGACTCATCCTTATGCTGGTGATGCTGGTCTTGGCCCTGACGGTTGCCCATATCTTGATGGGCCTGGTCCGGCACGCTGTACGCCAACCGAGGATACGGATCTTCTCCTTCCTCAGACCAGGGCCAGCGGCCGATCGGCCTACCCCGTCGCACTTTGTGGGATCACCCTGTTTTTATGCGGCCGCGACTTATCGATTCGCGGCATTAGGCGCGCCGCCTGCCGGCGGCTGGTCCGCCCCGCCGACACCGCGACGGACCGCCGAAGCCTCCTTAACGTCAGCGCTCCCGCTAGGACCGCTCTGGCGTGACGACAAACATGGTTTCATGATTCGTCCACCCGCCGGCTGTCAAGCCTTGGGAGCCAGTGGCGCCGATCTCGCCAGCTTCGCCAACCAAGCCCGGCGCTGGGGTATTATTGTGCATCGCAGCCGGCTGGATAAACCGACGCCACTGGCTCAACTGGTGCCGGCCATTCTCGCCCAGGCGCGGCACGACTTTAAAAAAGTCGTGGTCCTGCAGGACCTGCCGGTTCGGGTGGGCGCCTATCCCGGCGTAAAGTTAGTTCTCCGTTTTCAGGCGATATCCAATCATGCTCCGCTGACCCTGTTGCGCCAGCAGTTGCTGGTGCAGGCCAAGCTCAATGAATATTACACCGTCACTTTTTTCAGCCCCGCCAGCCAGGCCGCCACCGTCCGGCCGCTATTTGACGCCGTCAGCCGGGCCTTCCGCCTGCTGAATCCCGCCGTCATCCAGCGGGAACGACTTGCGGCGATTCAATCCGGAAAACACTGGCTGCAACGACTAACGGTCCAACGCCTTTTGGCCCGGTTAAAGGCCCGGCCACAGTTGTTTCGCGTGCGGTTATATCATCACGACATCGGCTACCTCCGACTGCACGCCTTCGGCGGTAAACTGGATGGCTATCAGGGCGTGATTGTGGACGCCAACAGTCGAACGTTTCTCGCACACGGCGAAACGCTGCTGGCCAAAGTCCAGAGCTTCTGGGCGCGGCGCCACCAGCCGGGGCAATCCGGTCCCCCTGTTCAGTACAGCAGTTGGTACAGCGCCGTGGCCAGGCTTACGCCAATTCGTGATCCGCGCATTATCGCCGAGCGCCAGGAACAGTTGAAGTTTGATCCGGCCACCAAAAAGTTCCACCTGGTGCACATCCACATCCCCTGGCCGACGATGTTTGTGCACTGGAACACGGAGTTGGGTATTCAACAAGGTGGTAATTTTCCCGTTCCCGGCCCCCACGGGCGGCTCCGGCGCGATATCCAATACCAATACCGCATTCGGGTGCTTCGGGCCTACGATCATGTACAGGTGGGACAATCTCAACACCCGTTGCGTTTTTCCATTCCCCGCAGCATGCCGGCCGTGCTGCCGCCGGCGCTAAAGTATCTCTGGCCCCGGCTGGTGAACGTCCGGCGGAAGCAGATGCTGGCCTTTGTTGCCTTCGACTCGAGCCGTTCCCGGTTGGCGCTGTTTATTATGCGCGTGCTCGGCGCCCAGACGATTATGCTCCGCGGTCGGCCCGTACGGGCGTATCACCTGGAGAATCAGCTGTATCCCGGCGTAACCGAGTTGTGGGTCAACGCCACGGGTAGACTACTGAAGGTGCAAGCCAGCGACGGCAGTGTGTGGTTGCCCACCAGCGCCCAAGCTATGAACCAACTTTGGGCGGCGCGCCTGGCGGCCCTGCACGGGTAGTTTAGGTCTTAGCGGTTAGGTGCCAGAGGCTAGATGCAAGTAGAAGCGGCGTCCTGCCGCTTTTCTGGGCCAGATGCACGCTGGCCTGGCCTCTGGAATGTATCATGCATAGCCGTATGCGGTATAAGTAGGAACGCGAAACGAATCAGTAGTAGATCGAAGATCCGCCACGCTGGACACCCTCTGCTGTGCCGTCGAACCAGCGGACCAACCACGACTTAGGGGCTGGGCCTGCGGCGGCAGGAGGCCACGCAGCGCCCCCCCGCGATCCCATGAGTTATTCCGCGTTCCCACTTAAGTGCCAGGTATGGCCCCGTGGCCGCGCCTAAAACTTGGAACCTTCGCCACGAGCTTAACATATGCGCTTTCTAAAATCCCTCTTGTGGCTGATTATTCTCGCCAGTGTGGCGACGCTGGGCGTGACCGTTACTCTTCATGTGCTCTCGCAACGGGCCGCACTGGCGCGATTGCGCGCAGAGCGTGCCGCGCTCCAAACGATGATCAACCGCCTCACCGGCACCACCCGCCGTGCCTATCTGGTGGTGGACGGCCAGGTGCGCAATGCCGCGCACCAGGTCGTGCGCACCACCCTGCTTTGGCAGGAATATACCGTCGGCCCCCACGGCCAGCGAATCCCGCTGCCGATTCGCAAGATCACCATCCCCGGCTACATTCCGCACGTGGACGGCATCGTGGTGCATTTTCCCGCTAAATTTGTCGAGGAAGGAAATCTCCTGCGCGGTAAGTCGTTGGCATTTTTCCGGCGCATTTACGGCGACACCGAAGCGCCGGTCGACGGCGCCTCCCTGTTGGGCCAGGGCGGTGTGCCGATGGTACTGGAAAGCCGCATCGGCCATCCCAATCCGTTGGAGCGGACCCTGTGGCAACATATCTGGCAGTTGCTTAAATCGCCATCTTTGGCGAGCCAATACGGAGTCTCTTTCGTGCAAGGCGAAGGCCCCTATCGCCCGGTTTATCCCGGCCATCTCTATGAAATTCTGCTGGCGAACGATGGGGGGCTGGAATTTCGCGAGCGGTCCGGCGAATCCAGCCTCGTGCGGCATATGCTTAAGCTGGCCAGCCAGGATCGCTCCCACCAGGAGCCAGCACCGGGGCGCTAACTGGAGGGGGCGCGACAGCTTACCGCAAGCGCCATTTCCGTCGCAGAAACCATTCGCCCGTGAGCGCGGCAACGAATAAGATGAAAAACCATTTATTATCGTACAACGCCAGCGAACTTCGCTCGACGCGCTCTGGCGCAGGGGCTGCGGCGCGGATCCGTCGGGCCAGAGCCCCAATGTCCGAAATTTTCCCGAAGCCACCTCCGGTCAACCCCGCGATTTTCTGCAGCTCGGCTGGTTCTGCGGCCAGCTTTGCCATCTCCTCAAACGGCGCGATCACATAAAAATCGGAGGTAGCGTCGCCCAGTTTGCGGCCATGCTGGTACGCGGTGAAAATCACGTGATAGTGTCCCGCCCCTTCTGGCCGGTAGCGGGCCAGATAGGTTCCCACCGGCTGCGAGGTATGCAGACGGATTCGCCGCGGCCGGCTGCCCCCCGGCCCGTTGATTACCGCCGTCACCTGGGCGTAGGCAGTGGATTGCCCCTGCGCGTCGGTCACCGAAGCCCTCAAGTGCACGGTCTGACTGCTCTTATAACGCAGCCGGCGCAGCAGCGCGGTCACGCCCGCCCCGCCCGGTGTTTTCATCTTGCTTTGCCCCGCCAGCCAGCGCACCAACTGCCCCCAGAAGCGGTGATACGGTGACGCCAGGCCCATGGATTCTAACCCCAGGTTCCAGCGATAGGTCGTATCGGCGGCGAACGCGGCGGTGCGGCCCTTGCCGTAATGCGCCACTGCCAGCACGATCGCCGGTGCGCCGTGGACCTTCGCCTTGGGATCATCCAACAGCACGGTCGCCGCCGGTTGAGCGCCGGCAAACGCCACGCAACCGAGCAGGTGCGGCAGACGCCTGGATGGCGCTGCTCCGCCCGGTGCAAAAAACCATGGGGTGATTCCCCGCAAAATCGGACTGGTTTGGCCATAGGCCGTCAGGCGCGGAACAAACGGTTCGTTCAACTGCGCTGGATCGACCGGCTGCAAACTCACCGGAAAAACGTCCGCCATATCCGATTGCCCCCAGTCGCCGGCGGCGAAATTATCCTCGCCGCCGATCATAAGAAAGCCGGCGCCCTGGCGCACCGCATGGCGGAGCTGTTGTTGCTGGATCGGACTTAGGAAGCTGGCGCGGATGTCGCCCAAAATAATCACCTTGAATGGCTTCCATTGGCCGGCGGTGGTCGGCACGGCCGTCAGGCCACTCTTCACGCCCCGCACCAGAAAGCGGCTGGGCGCCACCTGGATCAAGCTTACCAGGCGGACATTGGGATCGGTGGCCAAATCCTCTTCCAGCGGCCCGGTTTCCGGTCGAACCCGCGCCTCCAGATACAGGACCCGGATACGCGGATTGGTGATGAGAATGGGGAAGCCCTGGCGATTGCCCGCGGTGGTCCGCTCCGCCGGTTGGGATGGAATACGGACGGTTAATTCCATTCGGCCAATTTTCTTCGGCGTGAAATGGAAGGTGACAATCTGCGCCGGTCCGCTGTGTAGAACGAGATGCCGCGTCTGCAGGCGTTTCTTGCCGTACTGAAGATAAACGTCCACTGTACGGTCATTGAGCGCATAGGACTTTACGGAGGCCCGCAAGGTTACCCGGGTATCCACCGGCGCCGTTTGTGGACCATCGATGTTCACGATGTCTATTTCCGGAATAGTCGTGGCCACGGTGGCGGTGCTGCCAACCAGCACCGTATACACCGGAACCCTCGAATGGGATAACGTACTGATCTTACTCGGACCGTTTTGAATCCCATCGCTGAATAACACCACGTCCCTGGCGCCGGCGTTTACCGCCAGCTTGATGGCCGCGGGCAGATCGGTGCGGCGACCACGCGGAGCGATGGCCGTCCAATCTTTCGCCGCGGCCAGCGGCGCGGCGTGCCGACCGTCATAGGCGAAATATTCCATCCGAAATGCGCCTTGCAGATCCTGCCTCAAGGCTTGGGCCGCCATGACACTCTGCAGATACCGACTCGGCTCGTTCGGCTGATCGTTAACGCTCATGGAACCGGACGCGTCAATCACCATCCCCAGCGTCTCAAGATGCCGGGGCGTGCGCACCCACCCCACAACCGGCTTGAACAAAAGCAGCAACAGGAACCCCGCACCTAAACAGCGCAGCGCCAAGAGCACGGCGGAGCGCCGCGGTCCCAAGGACAAAAACGCGCTGCGGTAAAATACCCCAAACGCTATCGCCATTACCACGGCACTGCCCACGATGGCCGCCAGGGGCCAACGCAGCGGCGGAAGGATGAGCACCGCCGCCGCCCACAGCACCGCCGCGCTGCCCACGAATAACGGCCACCGGGCCGCCGTCCACCGCCGCGGCGTTGCCGCCGCCGTGCCCTCGCCCGGCCCCTTCCGCAGGCTGTGGATCACCAGGGCAGCGCCGGTAGCCGCCACCACGACGGTCCACCACAGAAAGGCATTCCGGCCTAGAAAATCCAGAGAAATAGTGTCGAGCATATGGAAGCTTTCAGCGCTCAGCTCTCAGCGGGTGTGGCCATAAATTGTGGTTCATCGTGGTAGGTCGAGGATCCGCCCCGGTAACCTAGCCCCTCCAACCTGACCCCTGGAGCATTTTCACTTTTTATGCAGCGTAGCGCCGAGCCACCTCGTAGCCGGCGATGCCCCGGTAGTTTAGTGGCCCGCGGCGACCCGCTGCGAACATTTAGGTTATCGGCTATGACGAACCGGTCCTCTATTAACCCCGCTATATAAAAATTAAACCGGCCCTAGAATAACGCATTCATCACCATTCCCGTTGCAAGTTTCGGATAGAAAAAGGTGCTCTTTTGCGGCATCAGCTCCTGCTGGTGGCACAACTGGCGCACTGCCGCCAGCGGCGTCGGCTGCAATAGAAAGCCGGCCTGGTGCTCACCGCCGCGGCATAATGCCGCTACATCCTTCGCCTCGTGGGGAAAGGCCCAGTGGATCGCGGTGCTGGCGGCAAAATGCGGCGTAACGATGCGATCAAAGATAAGATGCTGCAGAATCGCCACATCCAACTGTCGCCAGGACTCCGATTTGCCCTGCAGCGCTGGGTCGGTTGAGAATTCCCGTAACGGATCGACGCGGGTCGGTTGCACGGCGATGGCCGTCTGCGCCGCGGCATCGTAAACTCCCATCGCGTGGGCGCCCAATGCCGGCAACTTTTTCACCATCTGCTAGATC
>JAKCCC010000072.1 GCA_021838985.1 Planctomycetota bacterium | reverse complement strand
CTACTATGGGTATGGAGAAACCTGTACCCGCTAGTGCTCTGTCAAGCGATAAATTTCTGGTGGGAGAAAGAGCCCCAGATCCGCCACCGAGCCAACAAGCACCGGACTTCAGCTCACCCCGCTCGCGTCGCCCATGGCGACCAGGACTTTGTCGAGTCGCCCTCCTCGGCGACCAGTGGGCGGGCAGGTCGCCAGGGGGTGACTCGCAGACTGGCGAGCTGTGGCGAGTCGCCCACGGCGACCCGGTGAATGGCTTCCGGCCGGGGTACCCGAAAGATAAGGGGTCACAGAGCACTCAGTAGGAATGCAGAATGAATCATTGGGGGTTGGCCCTGTGGTGCAGGTCTCTCCCGATCAGGTCGGGACCCACCCGAGCCATTGGGCAACGGATAGGCAGACCTGGAGGTCCGCACCACAACCACCGTCAACCACGGCATTGATTCCACAGTCCTAAATTAGTTTCCTGGATGAAGCGGCATGGCTGGCCCCGCTGGTGCGGACCTGGCGGGAGAACATTCCGGCGGCGCAGGCCACGGCCGAGAAGGCGGGGCACGAACGATCGGATCAGCCGCGGCGCAAGCACCTGGCCCAGGTCCGGCTGAACTTACCTTGGGCCGCGCCCACACGCCTGGTCAAGTCGCCCTCTTCGGCGACACGCCGCGATGACGCCCCCCCCCCGCCACGGCTCCGCCCCGCAAAATTCCGGACAATGTTGGATGGCTATCGGGACTGCGGGACGCCGTGTTCGGGAACTGGCGGTTGAGCGCCAGCGGGGGTTCTGCTCCCCGAAGAATTATCGCACCATTCCACCGCGAAGGGGTGGCGGGTATCCTCGCACGGGCCTGTTTTTCGGGAAAGGCGACACCGCGACCCATCGCGAGCACCGGGCATCAGCTCGCCCCGCCAGTGGGTGGGCAGGCTTTGTCGAGTCGCCCTCCTCGGCGACCAGTGGGCGACCAGGCCCCGCCGGCAGGCGGGCAGGTTTTGTCGAGTCGCCTTACAGTCTCCTAGCGGCGACCCGGTGAACGGCAACGCCGGGGATACTCGAGCTATCCGCGACCGGGCGATGCCGCCACGGCCCTGCCGACCCCGTACGCCGCGTTGAAACCCGGTGCTTTAATGAGGTTGGGCGCTCCGCAAGAGCGGACATGCGCTCAGCGAACTTTGGTCGCGTGACAGACAGCGGGTGCGAAGGTATATTAGGCGGTTTCACTGGCGGCATCAGGACGTTCAGGTTGGCCGTCGGGAAAATAGGCGATGGTAGAGTAGACAGGAGCAAGTTATGAAGAACCGCAGACTATTCGGAGCCGTGGCCGCCGCTGGCGTGCTGCTGGCGGGGGCGACGTTTGGGGCAGCGCCGGCGGCGCCGAAACTGCCGACAGTGCCGGCGCTGCCGGACTTGAAAACACCGGTGGCGACACCGCCGGCGAACGCCTATCAGTATTCCGTCATGCCGGCCTATGTTACTGGCAAGACGCCGGCAATCGCCGTCATCAATGGCGAGCGCTTAAGTCAAAGGAAATTCATCCATTCCCTGTTGCTGCTCAACGGCATGTCGCTGTTCCAGCAATGGCTGCAACTAACCCTCCTGCGCCAGGCGTGCGCCCAGGCCGGTCTACACGTCGGGCCGGCTCAATTCAAGATACAAGAGCAGCGCGTCATGCGTTCGCTGGATAAGCAGGGCGTGCCGCGCCAGCAGCGCCTGGCCGTACTGGAGCGAATCCTGGCCCAGCGCGGATCAAACCTGCTGCTGTTCCGCATCGGTTTAGCCCGGGCCGCTTATCTGGAAGCACTGGCCCGAGGGCATGTCCACGTCACGAAGCAGCAGATTAAGCAGGCTTATGCCTTCAATTATGGCCCCAAACTGCTCGTGCGCGACATTGAAGTGGCGAATTTGGTCGACGCGGGAACGGTACGGCACTTGATCATGGATCAGCACAAAGACGTTGCGTCGGTAGCGCGCCAGTACAGTCTCAACAAGCAAACCGCGGCAAACGGTGGGTTGGAAATTATTCCCGAACACGATCCCTCCCTGTCACCGCTGTTTCTGCAGATGGCGCTGTCGCTGACCAAGGGTGAACTTTCGGCACCGATTCCGCTGGGTAAAACCTATCATCTGCTCTGGCTGAAGAAAACCATTCCAGCGCGGGATGTCGCGCTGGCAGCGGTAAAGAACAAGATCAAAACGAAACTCAGGCGCGTGATGGAGCTGCAATGGGGGCAGCGCAAGCTGGCAAAGTTGATGGCTGCCGCGAACATAAAGATCTATGACCCCATTCTGAATCAGCAGTTCCAGCAGATCCAGACGGCCCTGCATGAACAGGAACAGCTTATGCAGGCTGAAAGTAAACTGCACCACGACACCACGGGGGTGCCGGCGACGGCTCCTTAACGGCCTGGGACCTTCACGCATGGCCAGCGGAGCAGGCTTGCCCATGAACATCGAAGTATCCGCGCGGATCACGCGACTTCCCCCCTACTTGTTTGGACGCATCAACGCCCTTAAGGCGGCGAAACGGCGGGCCGGCTGTGACGTGATCGATCTGGGTATGGGCAATCCGATCGATCCATCGCCGGATTTTGTCGTGGATAAGCTCGCCATCGCGGCGCGCGACCCCCATAATCACCGCTATTCCGCCAGCGCGGGACTCTACAATCTGCGGCGGGAACTTGCCCGGAAATATGAGCGTCGCTACGGCGTGCAGCTTGACCCCGACAAGGAAGTGGTGGTGACCATCGGCAGCAAGGAGGGCTTTTCACACCTGATGCTGGCCATGCTGGGCGCGGGCGATACCGTGGTAGTCGGCGATCCCGCCTATCCCATTCACGTGTACGCGGTGGCTTTGGCCGGCGGAAATGTCATCAGCGTGCCGCTGGGCAACGATGCCGCCTTTTTGACCCGGGTGGAAGACGTTCTTAAAAACCTTTACCCGCGGCCCAAGCTGCTGGTGCTGAATTATCCGCATAATCCCTCCGCCATCACCGTGGAACCGTTATTTTACCGACAGACCGTGGAATTGGCCCGCCAATACAATGTCCTGGTGATCAACGACTTCGCATACGGAGAAACCTGCTTCGACGGTTATCAGGCGCCGTCGTTCCTGGCGGTACCGGGCGGCAAAGAGGTCGGGGTGGAATTGTCCACCATGAGCAAACCCTACAACATGGCGGGCTGGCGCGTCGGTTTTTGCTGTGGAAACGCCGAGATGGTGCAGGCTCTGGCGACCATCAAGGGCTACTACGATTATGGCCATTTCGCGCCGATTCAGATCGCCAGCATCCTGGCCCTGCGGAACGGTGATGAATTTGTCGCCGCCCAAGCGCAGGTCTATCAGAGGCGGCGCGACATTCTGGTGGCCGGCTTGCGCAAGATTGGCTGGCAGGTCGATAGCCCACGGGCCAGCATGTTTGTGTGGGCCAGGGTGGCCGAGCAACACCTGGCGGGCCAAGGTACCATTGATTTTTCTCTGCGCCTTCTGGAGGAAGCGGAAGTTGCGGTCGCCCCAGGCCGCGGATTTGGCGCCAACGGCGAGGGCTTTGTACGCATCGCCCTGGTGGAAAACGAACTGCGGATCAAACAGGCCCTGCGTCAGATGGATGCCTGCCTGAATGGTCGCAAACACCAACGGCCCCAGTCTAGGCGAGCCGCGGGAACCCCGGCCGCAACCGAGTCTACGACCGAAGAACACGCCACCGCACAGGATCGGGCCGGTCTCGTGGGCGGGTAGTGCGCTTTTTTCCATCCGCCTGCTTTTCGCTAAAATTGGTGTGATGAAGAGGATTTATCTCGAAACCTTTGGCTGCCAGATGAACGTTCTGGACAGCGAATTAATTGAGGGGCAGCTGCGCCAGCTCGACTACCAGTTCACGCCGGATTGCGCCACCGCTGAGATTGTTCTTTATAACACCTGCTCCGTCCGCCAGCACTCGGAGGACAAAGTTTTTTCACGGCTGGGGCTGATGAAAATTCGCAAACAAACCGAGCCGGATTTAATCGTCGGCGTGATCGGCTGCCTGGCGGAGCGCGACGGAGCGGCGTTGCTTAAGCGCCTGCCTCATGTGGATATTCTCTGCGGACCGGGCCAGTTGGATCAGCTGCCCGCGTTATTGGAAAGTACGCTGCGCAACCACCGACAACAGGCGGCTCTGGCCGGCGACACCAGTCGGCGCTCCGGTACACTGGCGGCGGCGGAGGATTCAGGGCTGGAGTTATTGGATCTCTCCCGCAGTTTCGCACCGCGGAAAAACCGTTACCAGGCCTATCTGCGCGTGGTGCGGGGTTGTAATAAATTCTGCAGCTATTGCGTGGTGCCGTATACGCGCGGTCCGGAGATCAGCCGGGCGCCCCAGGCCATTATCCAGGAGGCCCGCCGGCTGGTGGACGCCGGGGCGATGGAAATCACCCTGCTCGGACAAACCATCAACCATTATCGCTACGAGCACCCGGCCGCCCGCGGCGCCGCGGGCGCCGTGCCGCGCTGCACCACTTTCGCCGAGTTGCTCTATCAGTTACACGAAAGTCTCCCCACTCTGCCGCGGCTTCGTTTTGTCACCAGCTTTCCCGCCGATTTTGGCGACGACGTCCTCCAGGTCATGGCTCAATGCCCGCGCCTCTGCCCTTATCTGCATATCCCCGCCCAATCCGGCAGTAATCGCATTCTGCGGCTGATGAACCGCGGCTACACCGCGGAAAGTTACCTGGATCTGCTCCAGCGCGCGCGCCGGATCGTGCCCGGCATCGCTTTGGCCGGCGATATTATCGTCGGTTTCCCGACGGAGACGGAGGCGGATTACCAGGCCACGCGCACGCTGGTGGAACAGGCCCGCTATAGGAATTGCTTTATCTTTAAATATTCTCCGCGGCCCGGAACGGTGGCGCTGCGCCGCTATGCCGATGACGTGCCGGATGAGGAAAAACGCCGGCGCAATCGAGATTTATTGACTCTGCAAAATACCATTACGCACGAGTTAAACCAACAGGAGGTGGGCCGCGAGGTAACGGTGCTGTGTGAAGGGCCCAGCGGCTGGCGTGAATCGGCCGAGTCAATCATAGCCGGCGCGCCGCAGGCTGCGACGCGATCTCCGGCAGGTCCAGTGGCCGCTTCGCCGCGCGTCGAGCTAGGGCCGCGCTTAGCCGCCGCGATGGACGGCGCCTCGTCGCGGCACGCCGCCGCTTTTCCACGCCTTTCCCAACCCGTCACCCGGGACCCACAGCTCGCAACCTCCCGTCAGCCTTGCGTTCAGCTCACCGGCCGAACGGCCACGGATCAAATCGTCGTTTTTGACGGATCGCCCACCCTGGAAGGCCGCATGGTTCGGGTACGCATTCATGCGGTCCATGGCCTGACCGCCTTTGGCCGCCTTAAGTATCCAGCCGCGCGGGAATAAACAGTCGTTGGTGATTCTCCGGGCCCAATCGGGCGACGATGGCCGCCAGCACAAGAATCACTCCAGCCGCACTGGCCATGGCCACCGAATAGGGCATGTAACGGGCCAGGAGCGACTCGACTACGGCTGCGGCGCTGGCGAGGCAAACTCCACACTGATAGGCGAAGCCGGGTAGAATACCGCGCACGGAATCCGGTGATAACTCGGTCAGGTGGGCGGGTATAACCCCCCAGGCACCCTGTACCAGAAATTGCATGAGGAAGCCCCCCAGGGCCAGCAATCCCAGCCCCGGCGCGAACGCCCAGAGCGGCGTGACCAGAAAGGCCAGTATCAGACTGCTGGCGAGAGCTCGGCGGCGACCATAGCGGTCGGAAAGACAGCCGATCAAAATTCCCCCCACGATGCCTCCGCACGAGGCGATCGCGGTCAGCGCCGACTTGACCATCGCGTTGACATGCCAGAATTTTACGAGAAATGTCGGATACATATCCTGGGTGCCGTGAGATGAAAAGTTCATCATGGTCATCAGCAGTATCATGGAAAGCACCCGTTTCCAGTGGTGCGCCAGGGTGCCCGCCGCTTGCACCAGGTTCAGGCGTTGGCCGCTTTGCCAGACGGGCGATTCGGGTACGCCCCAGCGCACAAAAACCGCCAACAGTGCGGGTAGTCCGCCCAGGTAAAATAGACAGCGCCAGCCCCATGCGGGGACCACAAGGTAGTACGCCAGGGCGGCCAACAGGGAGCCGACGATATAGCCTTCCTGCAGTACGCCGGACAGAATACCCCGCAGCCGCAACGGGGCGCTTTCCATCGTCAGGGCGGCGTCTGGACCCCATAGTCCGCCCATGCCAATTCCAAACAGTCCTCGCAGCACCAGAAAGCACAAATAATTCGGGGCCAGACCGGACAGAACCTCCATTAGCGAATAGAACACCAGGTTGAGCATCATCGGACGACGACGGCCGTACCGGTCGGCTAGGTATCCAAAGATGGCCGCGCCGACCGGGCGAAAAGCCAACGTCAGCGTGATGGTGGCGGCGATCTCAACGTCTGAGCTGTGCAAAGTACGGGCGATGTTGGTAAGACACAGCACGACCAGAAAAAAGTCGAAGGCATCGAGCGCCCAGCTCAGAAAGCCGACAGCCGTTACCCTCCCGACCGCCCAATGCGGCGGCGGAGATGGCCGTGGCGGTGTGCCTGGGCCATTTTCCGAAGATTCCCCCATGCATGCCACTATTATGGCCCCAGTCAGATTCGTCAACTCCGCGGTTCGGCCAGCCTGAGGGCGCCCCCACAAGGCAAACCGACAATGACGGAAAGACCGCGCCGGCGCGGTTGACACATGGTCCGGACCGGCTACGATTATATGGGTTGTAACCGCATCCCGAATGGGGAAAAACCGACAGCTACAGGAGAAATTCATGGCTGGTAAGAACGTGGTGCAAGTGAGTGATGCCAATTTTCAACAGGAGGTTATCCAGCACAATCAACCTGTCCTGGTCGATTTCTGGGCCGAATGGTGCGGCCCCTGCCGTATGTTGGCGCCCACGATCGAAGAACTCGCGGACGAATACGCCGGCCGGGTCAAGGTCGGTAAGCTGGATACCGACTCCAATCGCACCACCGCGATGCAATATAACATCAGCGCCATTCCGACGATCATCCTGTTCAAGCAGGGGCAGATCGTCAAAAAATTCGTCGGTCTAACGCCTAAGCGCGAGTTCAAGGCCGCCCTCGACGCGGCGATCGGATGACCGGGTGTGCGGAATCCTGTTTCGTGGCTACGGGGTGACGGGGCGACACCACCGGATGGCAATCCAGTGGTTGGCTCCCGCGCGCAAGCCAACTACCGCTTATTCCATCGGCCAGGGTGAACCACGATGTCAAGCGCTATTTCCACTCCCACGGCTGACGAGTATACGGCGATCCAGCGTTTTCTCGAGGACGTCTACGGCCATGGCCTGAATTATTTTCCCCTGCACTACGGCTGGTGCTGGCGGCCCGAACACATGGATTATGCCCATATCTATTGTCTCCGCGAAAATGGCCGAATCGCCAGTTTGGTGCGCGTATTTCCACTGCCCCTTCAGCAGGGTGCGGCCCAGGTGAAAGTGGCCGGCATCGGGGCCGTGTCCACGCTGCCCGCGCATCGGGGCAAGGGTTACATGAAGCGGCTGCTGGAATACGCGATCGCGGCGATGCGCCGCGAAGGATTCCCCGTTTCCATTTTGTGGGGAGATCAGCATCGGTATCAGCCCTTCGGCTATCAAACGGCCGGTAAAATGATCGCCTTGTCCGTGTCGCGCCGCGGGCTGGAAAAAGCGCGCCTCGCCCCGCTGACTCCCGCGCGCTTCCAAGGACAGGAGCAGCTTTTCAAGCCCATCTTTCAGGCCTACCAGAGGAATCCCTTCCGGCATCTCCGCACGGAGCCACAATGCCGGGCCGCCTACGAACACGCGCGGCTGCTGCTCTACGCCGCCGGCGAGGCGGAAAAATTCGGTTACCTGGGGTTATTCTACGGCGCCGGTATGACGTC
>JAKCCC010000071.1 GCA_021838985.1 Planctomycetota bacterium | reverse complement strand
TCCCAGATTGCCTGGTGGTTTTCACCGGACGGCCATAATGGGCATCGTCTGTTCCATCTGCTGGGGCTTGCTATCCATACCCCGATGTTGGCCGGAGCGCTGGGCAAGCTGTCCGTGGCCCAGCGGATCTATCTCCTACCGGTGGGGATATTCGGAGTGGCCACCGCCACCGCCCTTTTCCCCAGCCTGGCCGCGGCAGCGGCGGCGCAACGGCGCGATGAAATTAAACGGCTGTTGAACGCCGCTCTGCGCAAAAGTCTGTTTTTAAGCCTGCCCTCCACGGCCGGTATGATCCTTATCGCGCCGCTGTTGATTGCGACGATTTACCTGGGGGGGCGGGTCGGACCAGCGGATGTAGCGCGGGCGGCGTGGGCGGCGCGATGGTTCTGCGCGGGTATTTGGGCGTTCGAGCTGCAAATGATTCTGGTGCGCGTATTCTACGCCCAGGGCGACGCGATAACGCCCATGAAAATCGCCGCCGCCATGGTGGCTCTGAATCTGGCTCTGAATCTGACCTTCATTTGGTTTATGCAGGAAGGGGGTATTGCGGCCAGCACAAGTCTTTCCGCGGCGGTGCAGGTGATGGTGCTGGCGGGAATTTTACGCCACCGACTCGGAGCCGGCTGGGGGTTGCGCGGCGTGGCGGTGTTGGTCGCCAAGTGCCTCCTGGCGGTAGGACTGATGGTGCTGGCGGTACTGGCCCTCAACGCATCGCTGGCGGGCGTACCCGCGCTCGGTCCGGGACACCGCTGGCCCGGCCTGGCGGTGCGGTTGCTCGCAGCGGTCCTGGCGGCGGTGCTGGTGTACGGCTTGGCCAGCCGCTGGCTGCACATTGAGGAGTTGGCGCAGGCGCCGGTGCTTCGTGTCTTTCGCCGGCGGGCGGCGGAGGAAAGGAATGCGGGTGCCCCTCGGAACTGAGCGCTCTATAATGTCGCGATGCGCGAGGATGACTTTCTGGCGTGGCTACGGGCCAATACCGCCCCGCATCCTACCGTACCGTTGGGACCGGGAGATGATATGGCGGCGGTGGAATTGCGCAGCGCGATTGGAAAATCCAGCGCCCTAGCGCTGCTGAAAATTGATCAGTGTCTGGATGGCGTGCACGTTGACTTGACCCGTCACACGCCCGCTCAAGCGGGCCGCAAAGCAGTCAACCGCTGCCTTTCGGACTGTGCCGCGATGGCCTGCCAGCCGGCGGCGATTTTGATCGCGGTCGCCCTGCCCGGCGCCGCCGACGAAGTCTTCGCCCGGCAATTGTTTCAAGGCTCTCGGGCGGCGGCAGATGTTTTCGGTTGTCCCATCGTCGGCGGCGACACTGCGGTCTGGGATCAGCGTTTAGCCATTACCATCGCCGCTTTGGGCCGGGCGGACCGACCGCCCTTACGGCGTGACCAGGCTCGCCCTGGCGATATCCTCTGCGTCAGCGGCCAACTGGGCGGAAGCATCCTGGGACGGCATCTTGATTTTCCGCCGCGGATCGGGTTGGCGCAACAGCTCACCGCGGCGTTTGATATCCACGCCATGATGGATATCTCTGATGGGTTGGCGATGGATTTGCCCCGCATGATGCAAGCCTCCGGCGTGGGGGCCGTGGTGCATTGCCCGGCTCTGCCCATTCATCCGGACGCCCGCACGCTGACCGCGCGTGATGGCCGCCCGGACTGGTGGCATGCACTTTGCGACGGGGAAGATTATGAACTGGTCTTTGCCCTGCCGCCATCCGAAGCGGAGCGGCTCAAGAACTGGCCAAGCGAAGTGCCGCTATGTGTCATTGGCGCCGTGACAGCGGAGCCGGGGTTGCGGTTGCTGGACCAAGATTCCACACCGCTGTCCTGGCCGCAAGGGGGCTGGGACGCGGCGGCGGGGCTAAAGGTACGACGGGTATGGCCATAAATCGCGGCGGTAGCAGGCACGATTTTCTCCCGCTTACTCTGAGGCGGGAGAGCTTGTCGTACGGCCCGCGCCGTCGACACGGCGGGAGGACGACATCCCGATAGTAGTCGAAAGAGTGTGTCTACGGGGGCAGATCTTAGACCTGCCACGATGGACCGCAATTTATTTACGGCCACACCCGGCATAACCAGTCTGCCGAGGCGAACTCGTCGGTGGCGAATCGGAGTGAAGGGTGGCAAGAAACTCCGAGTTGTCCGGGGTGGGTTCTCCCGCGACACCCAACCCGGCTGTTTTCAGGAACCGCGCGATGACGAAAAACGCTGTGGTCCGCCTTTGCCGCTCGGCCCAGGAAACCATAGCCTTGGGCGAATGTGTCGGCCGATTGGCGGGGCCCGGCCAGGTGATCGCTCTGGATGGGCCGCTGGGCGCCGGCAAAACCCAGTTGGTGCGCGGCCTGGCCATCGGCGCCGGCGTGGTGAATTCGAGCATGGTTAACAGCCCCAGCTACGTACTGCTCAATATTTATCCTGCAGATCCGGTCAACCCGGCGGCTAAAACCGTTTACCACCTCGACGCCTACCGCACCGATAACCCCGCCGCCTTCGCCGCGCTGGGATGGGAAGAGCTGTTGGAACAGGAAGGGCTGGTCGTGCTGGAATGGGCCGCCCGCGTGCGGGAATTATGGCCCGCCGATTATCTGCACCTGCAGGCTCACATCATTGATGCCCACGCTCGCCGCTGGAGTGCCGTAGCCCACGGCGATAGATCTATGGCCCTTTTGAAAGCATTAGCCGCGGCATCGGCGCCACCAACGATCCCCATCTGCGCACGGCGCGTAAATGTTCAGCACCCTACGCAGTAAGCCCTGCTTCCAATCCCCTTTTACAACTTCGTGTCGCAGCTTGGTCGCCGCGGCGGCTGCCTTCGTGTCGAAAGGAAAGGCACGCCGGAGATTTGCGATTGGGTGGCGGCCCCGCCGCGCTGGATCATCCACAGTCGTTTCCGTGGCCGCTTCCAGGCGGAAACCCCGCTAGAATAGGGTGACAAAAGATACGGCTCTAAAGGTTTTAACATGCTTGCCTTCTGCACTCTGGACGCAGACCAGTGGACGCAATCTTTCACGGCTGCCGAGCAAGAACGGGCGATAGCGGCGTTGGAAGCCGGTCAGGTGGTGTTCTGCCCGAACTTGAGGTTTGTTTTCATCGACTGCGAAGACAAATTTTTCTCCTCCGCCTGGAGCGATGGCACCAGCAAGAACATCAGCTTTGACGCCACCACCGGTCGACTCAAGGGAATCCGCGGTGGGAAGTCGGACGTAGCCCAGCTTGCCGCGTTGATGGGCCGTTTCGCCGCTGGGACGCGAACCTTGCTGGACAATTTATTGCCCGCCTACCGCGACGCGCTGGTGCAAGCTCGCACCAGCTATCGCCCGGTGCAAATCAAGGGACGGGCGGTCTCCATGGCCAAAGATGACAGCCGCTTGCATCCCGACGCCTTTGTCTCGCGCCCAGCCGGAGAGCGCCGCATTCTGCGTGTTTTCTGCAACGTCAATCCGCATGGCCAAGGGCGAGCCTGGCGTCTCGGCGAATCATTTGAGCCATTCGCACGGCGGTTTCTACCTCGGATCAAACCACCCTTCCCCGGCTCCCGCACGCTGCTCTATTGGCTCCGCGTGACGCGTACGCCGCGCACGTGCTACGACCATTACATGCTGGGGTTACATAACGCGGCCAAACGAGACGAGCTATATCAAAAGTCATGCCCGCAGAAGGCCTTTACCTTTCCCGCCGGCAGCACTTGGTTATGTTTTACCGACCAGGTGCTCCACGCGGTGGATGCCGGCCAATATCTGCTGGAACAGACCTGGCTGCTGCCGGTGGCGGCCATGCGATCCCCCGACCAGTCGCCGCAAAGAATTATCCAACGTCTAACCCGGCGGCAGGGCTGAAACGTGATGGCGTGGTCCTGTTTTATGGCCGCGCTCAACCCGGACCGGAGCCAACCACCACGGCTGCGGTGGCCACGGTATTCCCATCGGTGCGGTAACACCGTCCATCGCATCTGAGTAAGAACGCGAAATGAATCAGTAGCTGGCACATTCCGAGACGCCGCCGAACCAGCGTACAATCCATGGCACGGGGCTGTGCCCACCAGGGCGGATCTTCGATCTGCTGCTGGAGGGAGCCCGGAGCGCTGCCGGAGGTCCAAGAATTCATTCTGCGTTCCCACTTGTCACGCCCCAAGTTGATCCCCCGCCAAGCGAGCCTTCTTGCTGAGCTGCCGGGCGGTTATGATAAGGCAAGGCGTGACAGGCGCCGCAGCGCTAGAAACCCGTGGTCGGGCCGGGCGGGAGGCCGCCAGTGCGGAGAGATTCAAATTTAGGAACCCCGGGGACTTGGTGGGCCATGGCCGCCGGGCAAGTGGCACAAAGGCACGCCGGTTGGGTCGCAGGAGCGGTGTTCCTAGCAGTCGCCTTGGCGCTGGAGCGTGGCGCGGGAGCGGTGGACATCCAGGGGGTTTTGCCGGCCGCAGCGGATTATCCGCAGACCCACGCGTTATTGATTGATCCCACTACCGGCGCCGTGGTCACCGGCTCCGGAGCGTATTCCGGCGTGTATGACATCCAAGGCTACCTGGACACCGGAACCAGCGGCATTCTGCTGAGCCAGGAAACGCAACAGGGGTTGGGGGTCGGCTTAGGCAGCTACAACGGCACGCCGACAACATTTAATGACTATACCGTCGGCGGGATCGATACGTACTGGGTTTCCACACCTTACACCGTGTCCACCGCTTCGTTCAGCGCCGATAACGACGCCTATCTGGGCAACCCGCCCCCGGCAACCAGCGCTTATACCAATACCATCGGTCCGCTGCAAATGGAGATTAACCAGCAAGCCGCCAACGCGGCCATTGGCCCGATCGATATTCTTGGCATGCCGGTGATGATGAACAAAGTGACCGTCCTCGACATCCGGCCGGATAACAGCACAACAAATTTGGGCGAAACCAAGACGTATATTTATAATCCCGGCACCCCCTACAATCCCGGCACGCTGGACACCAATCCCGGTATTGTGCCGACGCAGTACCACGTTCGGCTCACCTACACGTCCTTCTCCTCTTTTACCCGGGTAAGCCCCGCTGGCGCGCCTGGGCCGCAGCAAGATCCCAATCCAGTTATAGGGCCTAATCCCGTTGATGGCACTTCCGCCAGCACCCCACCCGTGACGATCTCTTTCACGGGCCGTACGGCAACGGGTAGTTTTCTTTTCGACACGGGAGCGCAGGCGTCGTTTATATCTTCGGCCGAAGCTGCTGCGCTGGACGTGAAGTACGCCAGCGGGACCGATGCCAGCGGTAATCCCTACCTCATCACCGCGGACACGCAGCAGACGATCCCCAATCAGTTTGTGATATCGCTGGTCGGCGCCAACGGGCAGTCGCAAGAAGCGGCGGGGTTCTACCTGGACTCGCTGGCCCTGCAGACCACCGAAGGCGCGACCATTCGTTTCCTGGACGCGCCGGTCTTCGTAGAGGATGTGACGTTGCAGAACCCCGCTACCGGTCAGACGCTTACGTTGGACGGTGATCTTGGAATGAACTTTTTCGAACCGAGCATGGATGTCAACGGCGCCAATGCGGTCACCAGCCCCTTTGACTGGCTGACGGTCGATGAGCCTGGCGGAATGCTGGGCTTGACGCTGGCCGCCCCCACCCCTGAGCCGACCACGCTGGGCCTGCTGGCGCTGGGCGCAGCAACCCTGCTGTTGGCGCGGCGGAGGCGCTTAAAATCAAAGCGCCGGACGCCGGTGGACGATGGAATGGCTCGGTGCAGCCAGGGCGGCGATGATCCGCTTTGTTTTCGCCGCAGTGGCCGCACCCAATCGAGCCATAGCCTTGCAAGAATTCACCACCATGCGGTCGCGCCGCCTGTAAATAAAAGATCGAACCGATGAATGGTTGCCAGCGATTCCAAGCTGTTTTTTCGGGCCGCCGCCCCGATACAACGCCGATCATGCTTCACAACTTCATGCTGGCCGCCCGGGAAAACGGCGTGAGCATGGCCCAATGGCGAAATAATCCGCGGGTTATTGCTGAGAGCCTGCTTCGTTCCGTGGAGACGTACGGCTTTGACGGTATTCTCGTGGATATCGACACCGCCACTTTGGCCGAAGCTCTCGGCGCAACCGTGGCCCATCCCGAGGATGAACCGGCGGTGGTCACCGGCGGCCGCCTGCGGAGTCTCGCCGACGTGGACGCCTTGGAGCTAGTCGATCTGGCGGGGCATCGGCGCGTACAGGTGTGGTTGGAAGCGGTACGCCTGCTGGTGGAACGCAGCGGGGGAGAAATCTTTATCCGGGGCAACTGCGATCAGTGTCCCTTCGCTCTGGCGGCCTTGGTGCGCGGATCCCAGGAGTGGATGATGGATCTGGCCGACGAAGATCAGTTCGAGCGAATTCACCGGTGGCTCGCTTACTGCGCCGAGGTGACCATGCAATTCCTGCGTTTGATGGCCCGCACCGGCTGCCACATGCTTTCCAACGGTGACAGCGCCGCGGGGCCGGCGCTGATCTCTCCCGAGATGTACCGCCGCTTCGCCCTGCCCTACGAAAAGCGCGTGGTGGAACAAGCGCATGCGCTGGGGCGGCCTTATATCCTGCATATTTGCGGCGACACCTCGCTGGTGCTCGCCGACATGCTGAGCACCGGCGCCGATGGATTGGAGATCGACTACAAAACCGATCCCAAGCTCGCCCATGACCTCATGAAAAATCGTGCTGTATTCGTCGGTAACCTTGACCCCACCGGCGTGATTGCCCAAGGCTCACCGGAACTGGTGGCACGCAAGGTAACCGAGCTGTTGACGTTGTTCCGCGACACGCCGCGTTTGGTGCTGAATGCCGGTTGTGCCATCCCCGCCACCGCGCCCGCGGAAAACCTGCACGCCTTGATCCATGCCGCCCGGCAGTTCGGGCGGGTAGGATGACCAGCCGGACGATGAAACCTTCCTCACCAGTTTTGGATTGGACCACCTATCTGGCGGCGCGCTGGGCCGCCATGATGCTCGGATTATTTCCGGTTAACGCGAATCTTCGCACGGCGCGGGCCTTTGGATCACTGCTCTGGGCCGTCGATTACAAGCACCGCCGCCGGGCCCTGGATAATTTGAGCCGCAGTTTTCCGCAATGGTCCCGCCCCGAGATCCAGCGCGTCGGGCAGCGTTCCATCCAGCATTTTTGCGAGTTGGTCATGGACGTGCTGTTCACGCCGCGCGTCATTAACCTGGAATCGTGGCATCGCTACGTGCATCTACACGAGGTCGGAGAAGCGCTCCAGCCGATGCTGCAGGAACGCGGCGCCATCCTGCTTACGGGACATTACGGTAATTGGGAGATTCTTGGCTACACCCTGGCCACACTGGGATTTCGGACCTACAGTGTCGCGCGGCCTATTGATAATCCGTATATTGATTCCTGGCTGTTGGACGTGCGCGAAAAACATGGACAGATTATTCTATCCAAACGTGGCGTCACCACGACGGCCCAGGACGTGTTGCGCCGCGGGGGCGTGCTTGGCTTCATCGCCGATCAGAACGCCGGCCCGAAGGGATTGTTCGTTCCTTTTTTCGGTCGTCTGGCCAGCACCTACAAAAGTATCGGGCTGTTGGCCATGCAATACCGCGTACCCGTGATCATCGGATACGCCCGGCGGCGCGGCGACCGCTTCGACTTCGATGTCGGTTTTACCGATATCATTCAACCGGAGCAATGGCAAGACCAGACCGATCCCTTGTACTATATCACCGCGCGTTACACTCGGGCCATCGAAACTTTCGTGCGGGAAGATCCGACACAATACTTGTGGATCCATCGACGTTGGAAAACGCGCCCGAAGGGAGAACCGCCGACTCAACCGTGATGGCGACACACCGGCCGAGCCGCGACCGTAAGGGAGCGGTCGGCGGCCCGACAAACAGGGCGCACCGTGAAACAACGAAGAATGAAAGATAAAGGCGCCCTGACGAAGGTGGAGCGGAATATCCAGCTG
>JAKCCC010000070.1 GCA_021838985.1 Planctomycetota bacterium | reverse complement strand
CGATCTCGTCGCTTTCGGTACCGAGCAGCGGCGCGCCGCTGCTTCCAAGATGGTTGCCAAAAAATCTGGCCACACCCTTGTCATTTGCCGATATTGGTTATGGTGAGTGTGGCGACAGGTAAGGGTTAGAGTTTGGTGCAAAATGCGTATCGACCCGCGCACGGTCTTGCTCGTTCTGACCCTGATTCTGGCGGTATTTGGACTGGCGCATCTCCTATTCTATCTGGTGCGTCGGCGGGATCACTGGTTCGCATACTGGAGCGCCGCTAACTTCGCCGGGATGGCGGCGGCCTTGCTCTTTGCACTGAGAGGCGGAATCCCCGCATTGCTGTCCATTCCCACCGCCAATACGCTGGCGGTGCTGGCCTGGGGTAGTGGCTGGAACGGTTGTCTGGGGTTTGTGGGCCGGCGGCTGCGCCTGGCGGATTTGGGTCTGCTGGCTGTCACGGTCTTCCTGTTGCTGGCCATCCCCTCACCGATCAGTGGGCATCTATCCAACCGGGTGGTGGTGCTGTCCGCGGCCATGGATTTGCTAGTGCTGGCCACGGGATGGGTGACGTTGAGCGCCGCGCGGCGGCAGCAACTCGCCGGCGCCTGGCTGGCCACGATTCTGGCCGCCATCTGCTTCGTATTCATCGCGTGGCGCGGCTATTGGTGCGCCCAAACCCTGCGCTCCGCGAAGCTTATGGCGTTCCGAAGCCCCTTGGGACCGCTGTTGTTACCTTCCGTCATCGCGGCGCTGGGGTTGAACCTGTCCCTGATGGTGATGGCCGCCGAGCGGGCCCAACACGTGCTACATGACGCGGCCAACCGCGATGAGCTTACGCAAGTGCTCAATCGGCGCGGGTTTCAGACCGTCTTGTGGCGAATGCTGCGTCCGGAAAACAGCGCGGGGCAGGGCGCGTTGCTGCTGGTTGATCTGGACAATCTGAAGATCGTTAATGACACGCTCGGACACGCCGCCGGCGATCGACTGCTGCGCTGCTTTGCCCGAACGGTCGTTTCCGCTTTGCGGACCAGTGACGCCGTCGGACGATTGGGCGGGGACGAGTTCGCCATCGCCCTGACGGGAGTTCGTCCCGGGCAGATTGACGCCATCACCCAGCGGCTGCGCCGCGATTACGCCGCCGCCGCGGCACTGATCGGTCACCATCCCCCGCCGACGCTGAGCATGGGCGTGGCGTTCATCGAGCCGAAGGACCGCGCGATAGATGAGATCATGGCGCGGGCGGACCAGGCGCTCTACACCGCCAAGGCGGCCAGGGCCAGCCGGCTGATCGCTTTGCCGCAATAGTTTTGCCGGTCCCCGGGCATCAGCTTTACCGACATCTTCGGCCTGAGCCAGCGGGGCGAAACTTGGGGTTCGACCGCATCGGCGGAGGTCGCGCCTTGGGGTCCGCCAAGAAATGATGTTTACACTCCGGGGAAGGAAACGGCACCGGCATGGCGGGAAGGCTAATCCGTAAATCGCCGCTGAGAGACCGTTAGGCGACTCGACAGAGCCTGGTCGCCAGGGGGCGACACGAGCGGCTAATCATCCCGACCGCTATCGGGATAAAAGCCGGGGCGGGTAAGGTTATTGGTTAACAATCCCTTGGTCCCGGAGCTGCGGGGATCGAGACACGCCGGCTACGGCGGCTGGGAGGCGCGGTGGAGATCCGCCGGCCGCACAGATGCGGTTCGTGAGGGGAGCGTCGCGTAGTCCCGGGAGGGGGATAGCTCAAAGAGCGTCTGAAGAAAATGACCGTCGTTGAGCCGGTCCAGCACGCGACGGCGGCGATGGGTAGCGCGGGCAATCGCGGCGAGTTCCGTAGTCCAGGGCGGCCGGTCGCGGGTGAGCACAAAGACCGGTGCGCGCGGATCTGCGGCGGCGATGGTCTGAAGTTTCGCGGGTATCACCCGCGGCAGCAGTTGGTTGGCGTAATAGAGCACCCCCAGCCACAAAGGATCCCCCGCCAGGGTATAGATGGTGCGGCCGTGGGCCAGCGCCACCAATGCCCGGGTGGGGCGGCGATAGCGGCTTTCCTGGTAGCCTCGGCCAGCGAAATAAGCCCAATAGCAGGTAAACATAAACAGCCAGCCCGCCAGGGCATAGGCCAGGAAAGCCCGGTCAAAGCGGCGCTGAAATTGCCAACGCCAGAGCTGCCATCCCAGCAGCATCAGCAACAAGGCGGTTAAGCCCCAACCGACCGGATGAAGCACGGCCAGTGCGGGCTGCAGCAGCGCCAGGGCCTCGGTGAGCGTCAACGCCCCTTCGTGATACGGCGGCGCCCGATGGGCCAGCGACACCACGGGAATCAGCACTGCGATTCCGCAGCCCAAGGCGAAGATAAGAATGGCTTGGGCGGCCAACAGGATTTTCGTTGCCGCATCCAGCGGCCACCGTTTCGGAAGCCGGATCAATTCCTGCCAGACCGCGGCGATTAAAAGGGCCGCGAACGGAAATTGCTGCAGCGCATAGCGCTGCTTCTTCTGGTGCGGAATCGTCAATAAAAGCAGGCCCAACACCAGAATCATCCAGAACAGCCAACGTCCGCGCTTTTCGGCGGCGCTGGGCGCCGGGACGGAATGGGCCGGAAGCCACGGTAAGGCCAGGCCGGCGATCAGCGCGGGGGTCCATGGGAATATCCATCCCAGAAACGCCAGATAATACCAGTTGGTCTGCTCAAAATGCGGGCCGGAAGCGGAGGTGTACCGCACGAACTGGCGTGTCCAGATCGCCCAGGCGCTGCCGCCGTACTGGGCGTGATACTGGGCGTTTACCGCGACCAACCACGGCAAAAACACAGCCACTGAAGCGGCCAGGGCGAGCAGCAGCCCCCACCAGACGCGGGCTTGACGCCGATGGTAGCGCAGCAACCAAAGCCCATAGGGCAGCAGCACATACATTGGCGGAACCGGGCCTTTGCTCAACACATCCAGCCCCAGCACCGCGCCACCAATCAGCGACCAAAGCCACCGGTGCTGCGGCCGTTCCGCCGCCGCCAGCAGGGCCAGCAGGCCCAACGTGGTGAAGGCGGTGGCGTAGATGTCGTAATTGGCCAGACGCGCCTGCCGGATGAACACCAACATGCAGGCTAGGGCCAGCGCCGCGAAAAAACCGAGGCGCCGGTCGCGCGAGGTAACACATCCGATGGCGTACGCGCCCCAGCACGTCGCCACCCCCAGCAGCACCGAGGGCAGTCGCAAAATCCAGATATTGTCGCTATGCCACCACGCCGCCAAGGCCGCCGGCACCCATACCGCCAAGGGTGGCTTTTCCAGGCGTGGCCGGCCGCCCAGCGTCGGTATAAGCCAGTGGTGGTCACGGAAGGCCTCGCGCACCGGCACCAGGTTAAAAAGCTCCATCATGGCGCGGACATCGCCCGTGCCCAAGCAGATCAGAAACAAGGGCAGGGCGAACAGGGCGATGAGCGCCAGCGCCCAACCGTGGGAAAGATTCCAGTCCGGGGTCGGCGCGAGCGTGGCCGGTGTTTCCGGCGGGCGGGCGGGGGGGGATGGGAGCATGGCGTACAAACGACCTCGAAAACTTCGTCAGGATAATCCATCGCCTGGCGCCGCGGCAACTGGAGCCGGGCCAGGACGCGGTATAGATTCTGAACGTGTAACTTCTCCGCGCCGTGCGGAGAAGTTTCGGGCTTACGCGAAGGAGCGAAAAGACTTGGGGAGCACCGGGTGATAACCCGGTGGGTTGGCGCCGAACGCAGACCAACCACCGCATTATGATGCGGTGTTGACCACACCTTCGCGTGAGATTCTTTTTGATTCCGGCGAAGCCGGATTAGGGCCTGGGATGATTTCCGCCGCGGGAGCCTTGCCGGCATGGGGGTGGAGGGACGGCATAAACGGTCCCAGACCTGCCACTGCCTTGTCACCACTTTAGCTTTCGGGTATCGCGTCCGGAAGCCGTTCACCGGGTCGCCGTAGGCGACTTGCTACGGCGACCCGGAGGTTCACCGGCCTGAAGGCCGGTGCTTGGGGCCCGGTGGCGAGTCTGGGGCTCTTTCTCCTACCAGAACTGTATCGATTGGCAAAACACCAGGTTCATAATTCCGGTTTGGGGTGTGATCGGCGTGGCTGGGGCGAAGGGACGCCTGGCGGTCATAGGGCAGCACTCGCCGCCAGCTGAGCGAAACGTTCGCCGCGCTGCTCATAATTGGCGAACTGATCGTAGGAGGCGCAGGCCGGAGACAGCAGCACGCTCCGCAGCGGCCCGCGCCGCGCGGCGTCCGCGGCCAGCCATTGGCGTGCGGTTCGCACCGCCGCCTCCAGCGTCGCCACGTACCGACAACGGCAGGATTCAGCACCGGGGCTTTCCGCCACGAACGAGGCGGAGGCTGCGGCGGCGGCCGTGGCCGTGGGTAAAGGCTCCGGTGCGGCGTCGCAAGCCATATCGCCCCCCCCGGCGCTACGGCGCACGGCTTCGACCAGCGCGGCGCCCGTGGCGCCGATGCCGAGGACGCCGCCAGCGCGGCGCGCCAACTGGGCAGTCAGCGCGGACATATCGACATGTTTGTCATAGCCTCCCACGATACAGATGACGCCGCGCGGGGGGAAGGCCGCCAGGGCGGTCAGCGCGGCCTGCGGCGTGGTGGCTTTGGAATCGTTAAACCAGCGTACCGTGCGGCCGGCCACCGGCGAAGCCTGCACCAACTGGAGCCGGTGCGGCAGGCCGGGAAAACGCCGCAGGGCGGCCAGGGCGGCGGCGGTGTCGAGACCGAGGGCCTCCACCACCGCCAGGGCGGCGCGGGCGTTGGACTGGTTGTGCGCCCCGGGCGCCGCCAGATCCAAGGGGGGGTGGTCGCCGCTGGAATAATACCGCACGCGCACGCCGGCGGCGATGGGCCAGGAACGCAGCGTTGGATCTTCGCCGTTGAGTACGGCCACAGCGCCTGGTTTCTGGAACCGCAAGATATTCTGTTTAGCCGCCGTGTAGGCCGCGAGGGAGCCGTGCCGATCCAGGTGATGGCCGACCAGATTGCTCACCACCGCCACGGCCGGGGAGAACCGAATTGCCGCCAAATCCTCCAACATGAAACTGGACAACTCCAAGACGACCCAATCAGCGGGTTGGATCAGGGGCAGTTCGCCAAGCAAACAGCGGCCGATGTTGCCGCCGAACCAGCAGCGCTGGGCGGGTTCGCCCGCCGCGGCCAGCGCCACATGAAGCATCGCGGCAATGGTCGATTTTCCGAGGCTGCCGGTAACGCCCACGATTTTCGCGGGGCAGCGCTCGACAAAAAGGTTTATCTCCGTGGTGACGGGAATGCGGCGCTGCAAAGCCTGTTGAAAAAATGCAGAACGCGGCTTATCGACGGCCGGGTTGACCACCAGCAGATCGCAATGTTCCAAAAGCGCCGGATCGTGACCGCCGAATTGAAAACGAATGGGTAAACCCGCAAGCTGGCGGGTGGAGTCGGCCAGATCGGCCGCGCTGGCTTGGTCGGTCACGGTCACGTGGGCGCCCTGGCGGCACAGCCAGCGGCTCACGCCGCAGCCACCTCCGAAGCGGCCCAGGCCCATGACCACGATAACTTTCCCGGTGAAATCGGAGGGAGCGGTGCGCAACATGGCTAAGAGATGCTCGTATACGGGTTGGCCCGGGGCCTTTTTAGAAAGCCCCGCGTGCGTTTTCAGGATCGCGCGGCCCTGGCGCGATCCGGCCAGGCCCGCGGGCCCCGGGTCACGGGTGCAGGCTGGCTGGCGTCTCATACTCCTGCAACCGGTTCATGGGGCGCAGCGTCACAGACGGAGGGCTCGGCACGGGCGGGCGGGTTTCGGCGGCGTTATGCCGCCGGCCATGTCGGGCCAGGGCGTCACGGACACTGGAGGCCAGTCCCACCGGGTCCAGGCCCACTTCCTTAAGCTGTTCGGCGCGGGTGGCATGTTTGATGAAACGGTCCGGAATTCCGCAACGCGTCACCAGCCGGGCATCGTGGCCGTGGAGTTGAGCGTACTCCAGCACCGCAGTCCCGAAACCGTTGATGAGGGCATGATCCTCCACGGTGATAATAGGACGGTCGGTTTCAAACACGGCATCCAGCATCGCGCCATCCAAAGGTTTGCAGAAGCGGGCATCGATGACGCCGGCATGAATCCGCTCATTTTCGAGCAGGTTAGCGGCCTGCAGGGCCTGCAGGGCCAGGGCGCCGTAGGCCACCAGCGTCGCATCCGAGCCATCTTTAAGCCGCCGCGCCACGCCGCCCGACTGGCGCATCAACCACGCCTCGGCCGGTCCCAACGGTTCGGGGGGACAGTTGTCGCGCGGATAGCGGATTTCACAGGGCTGTTCGAGCGAAAGGGCGAAGTCCAGCGCGGCGTTAAGCTCGCGCTCATCAGACGGCGCCATTAACACCATGCCCGGCTGGCTCTTTAGAAAAGCCAAGTCGCAGAAGCCATGATGCACCGCGCCGTCATCACCGACCAGGCCCGCGCGGTCCACGCAGAAGATCACCGGTAGCCCCTGCAGACATATTTCCTGGAAGATCTGATCGAAAGCCCGCTGCAGAAACGTGCTGTAAATGGCGGCAATGGGGCGCAATCCGGCCCGGGTCATACCCGCAGCCATGGCTGTGGCATGACTTTCGCATATGCCGGTATCGAAATAGCGCTCGGGGAACACGGGCTTGAGCTTGATCATGCCGGTGCCATCGGGCATCGCCGCGGTAATGCCCACGACCCGGGGATGGGCCCGCGCCACGCGCACCATCGCCTCGGCGAACGCTTTGGTCCAGGAACGCCCCGAACCCTGGTTGAGCACCACGCGGCACCCTTCGACGCGGAATGGTTTGGGACTGTGGAAGGTGGTTGGATCGTCGCAGGCCCATTCATAACCCTTGCCTTTGACCGTCTTGACGTGCAGCATCGCGGGTGTGTTGAGGGTTTTGAGTTCATTGAGCTTTTCCAGCAGACCGGGCAGGTCGTGGCCGTCCACCGGACCGAAGTATTTAAGCCCCAAGTCTTCAAAGATATGCCCGGGGGCGATGGCGTTCTTGATGCCCTGCTTGATCTGAAAACCGATATCCGAAAGCCGCTGCCCGTAGGGTATCCGGTCGAGCAGGTCCTGCACCCGCCGTTTGACTTCATCGTAGGTTGTGGTGACCCGCAAATGTTCCAGATAATTGGCGAAAGCGCCCTGCGGCTCACTGATGCTCATGGAGTTATCGTTGAGAATAACCAGCAGTTGGCGCTTGAGCGTACCGGCGTTGTTCAAACCCTCCAAAGCCACGCCGTTAACGATGGAGGCGTCACCGACAAGCGCGATGACTCGGGTCTGACGATGGAGCATGGCGTCTGCCCGCGCCATGCCCACTGCGGTGCTGATCGCGGTGCCAGCGTGGCCGACGCTGAAGAGATCATAGGGGCCTTCCGCAGGGTCAGGGAAACCACAAACCCCGCCCTGCTTGCGCAGCGACGAAAAGCGTTTATACCGGCCCGTGATGAGTTTGTGGGGATAACACTGATGGCCCACGTCCCAGAGCAGACGATCTCTCGGCAGATCGAAGACCAGGTGCAGTGCCAGAATAATCTCCACGGTGCCCAAGTTCGGCGCCAGGTGACCGCCGTTGGCGCTGACGGTGGCAACAATGGTTTCGCGTATTTCCTGAGCCAGGCTGGTGAGTTGCTCGAGCGACAGGCGCTTCAAATCCGCGGGCGATTCGATGGTCGGGAGGATTAGGCTCATAGCGGACCTCTCACGAAATCTTAAATATCCATAATGAATAATAAGCGAATGGATGGCAAAAGCAACATCTTGGCCCCAGCGCGGCCCGGTCGCCGCGGCGACTAAACTTGGCCGCAACCAAGAAAAGCACGGATCAAACGGATTTCACTGATTTTATCCGTATCACAATCTCCGTGTTTCTTCGCGCGGCGCGAAGATTTTGGCCCGCGGGGAATCCTCGGTTTCCGGCGGAGAATCCACCCCCGGCAAGCCGGGGGCTATA
>JAKCCC010000069.1 GCA_021838985.1 Planctomycetota bacterium | reverse complement strand
AGATATTTATCAAAGCCGCGTGACGCGGGATTCCAACCGAAACCTACGCAGGTGGTATTGTAACCGTTGGCTTTGCAAATTTCGGGCAGAGTGCGGATTTGTTCCGGCAGTGTGCCCTGATGGCGCAGCGCCACCACCGTGGTGCCGAAACAATCGCGCCCCGTGAGCATGGATGAATAGGCCGGAGTGGTCGGAATGTGCTGCGAATAGGTATGCGTGAAGCGCGTGCCCTGGCGGGCGAAAGCGTCCAGATGCGGCGTGGTCAGCCGAGGGTAGCCGTAGCAGCTCATATGATCCGCCAACAGCGAATCTACTGCGAACAAAAGAATGTTCGGATGCTTTCGCGGCGAAAAACTTTTAGCCATAACCAGTTAATCCTTCAAGTCCGAACTTCATCAATATTGACCAGTCGCCCCAGCTCGGATGACCGGTATGCGGCCAAGGTCAGGCGCAGTACATCCCGCCCTTCTTCGGCGGTGGCGATGGCCGCGCGCCGTCCGTGCAGAAAGGCCGCCAGTTCCGGCGCTACCGCCGCGATGCGCTGACCATGTTGGGGCGGCGAGGCGATATCACTGACCGTCCACGCCTGCTTCTCCTGGGAAAACCATTTCAGCCCGATGCCGCCGGCCGGCCGCGGTGCGTTGCAGCTGGGCACATCGCCAAAGTTTTGAATGATCGAACCCTGGGCGCCAAAAATCTCGGTGGTGTTCTCCGCGGCGCAGCAGACAAAGCTGCATGACACCTCCGCGATAGTCCCATCGGCGTAACGATAAATTGCCAGGCCATGATCATCAGGTACTCGGGGATTGTGCAGCGTGGCGATCTGGGCCATGACGCTTTGGGGTTTTCCCAGCAGCCAGTAGACAAAGTCGATCGCATGGCAGGCGTCATCGGCCCACATGCCCCGGTTTAGCTCCGGCTTGACGTGCCAGGAATTTTGAAACTCCGGCCAAAGATGGGTGTTAAGACCGTGCCTTCGGCGAAGCATATAGACCCGGCCCAGTTTTCCCTCCTCCAGCCACTGCTTCATCCGCTGGTTTTGTGGATCCACACGCATCTGCCAGGCCAGAGTGAAGGGAACGCCGTACCGGGCCACGGCCGCCACTATCTGGTCCGCCTGGGCCAGGGTTAGGGCGATGGGTTTTTGAAGCACGATGGGCTTGCCGCTGGCGGCGGCTTTTTCCACCAGTTCCCCATGCAGCGAGGTTTCCGCACCAATTACCACAGCGTCAATCGCGGGACTGGAAACGAGTGCCTCCGCGGATTCGCACCGGGCCAGCCGAAAATCCGCCTGGGCCTTGGCGGCGCGGGCCGGGTCGTGATCCCAGCCCAGGGTGACGTTGATGCCCAGGGATTCATTCTGGCGCCATTGCTGGCAATACGTGGCCACGTGGCCATGGGCAAAACCCAAAATACCAACGCGCAGGGTCATGTCAGCGGGCTCCGCACGCCTGCAGGCACGCCTGCATATGACCGCGCGCTTCCGCCGCAATCACGGCGCAGCGGGTAACGTCATAACCCTTCGCGCCAATGACCTCCAGATTGACTGGTCCCGTGTAGCCATGTTCGTGCAGGGTCCGTATATAACCCAGCAGGTCAATATCACCACGACCGTTGGCCTGCATTTCCGGCGTACCGGGACTTTGCTGGCGACCTTTGCAATCGCGAATATGCACGTGGCGCATGCGGGAAACCACCGCCCGCAATGCCTCGACGGGATTTTCTCCCGCTCGATAAATGTGGCTGGGGTCCATATCGAGGCCGAAGTGGGGCGAGGCAATTTCCCGCAGCGCCCGCAGCGAGGTTTCGGTATTCCAAATCGACGCACCCACGTGCGCCTTCACGCACAGGGTTACGCCGTAATGGCCGGCGCGATCCGCCAACTTGCCTAAATTATCGATCGCTTGCCGCAGGCTGGCTTCATCGCCCGTTTTCCCACCCGGCCCGCAGTTGATCACGGGAATACCGATTTCCACCGCTGCTTGATAGGCTTTCTCCATCTTCTGAGGATCCTGCGACGGCTGCTCCATCGCGGTGACCGGCAGTTTATACTTCGCCGAGAGAGCCTTGATGGGGCCGGCCAGCTCTTTCCAGCGATCCAATACCAGGTGCTCGCTCATACCGTCGATAGCGGAAATCTCAAGGCCATCGTAACCGCTGGCCGCGGTCCAGCGGAAAGCCGTCTCCAGATCATGACCGCCGAACAAGACCGAGTTTAAGCCAAGTTTCATGGTAGCTCCCTAGGTTTAAAGTTATAGGTCGGAGGTTCCATTTTTTAACGCGCGCGGTGCCGCTACGCCGCCGGTACGGTGACCACGGTTCCCTTATCCCAGGATTCGATGGCCGCCTCAATCACCAGCTGGGCTTTCAACGCATCTTCGGCTTTGCCGTCGATTTTTTCCGGCGGTGTCTTTTTTATCAGATCGTCAACCCATGCATTAAGGCGCGACTGGAAGGTATCACCGAAACCCAACATGCCTCCCAAATAGTCGTACCGTTCCGTCTCTTTGGATAAACGGTTATGGAACGCCAGCCGCTCGCAGGCTTCCTCAATCACCACCCGGCCCTTGGAGCCGACGATATCGCAGGTTTCCAAACCATAACCGACCCCGGCGTCATAGCTGCCGGTTAAATGCCCGACCGCACCGTTGGCGAAAAGCACGTTCATCTGCACGTTGGACCAGATGGTGCGGCCGGCCCCCTTTTTGAAGAACGCCTGGACTTTGTGAATATCGCCGCCGAAGTAACGCATCACGTCAATGGAGTGGGGATGTAAGGCGCGCATGTGGAAATGGGGGCTGGTTTCCGCAGGATTATTGATCCACATGGTCATGTTCAGCAGATGCAATTCGCCCAGCCGCCCCTGCTGCATCCACTCTTTGGCCTTCCGCGCCGCTGGCGTAAAGCGATGATTTAAATTGATGGCGTACGGAATCTTTTTCTGCTTCGCCAGCGCCACCATTTCCCGGGCCTCCGGGATCTTATTCGAAATCGGCTTTTCCCCAAGGACCGCGACCCCGGCACGCAGCAGTTCCATCGTCGGCTGATAATGATCGCCGCCGTTTTCCGCGCCCTTCGTGGTCATGCTGACGGCCTGGATGTCCAGGCCGGCTTCGAGCATTTCTTGGATGGACCCGAACGCCCGGCATTCCCATTTTTGGCCCGCCTGCTCGGCTTTTTCCCGAATGACATCGCAGACGGCCACCAGTTTGACCGCCTTGTTATTTTTGTAGCACCCGGCGTGATTGTTGCCGATACCACCCATGCCCACCACCGCTACGTTAAGCATTCCGATACTCCTTAAACACCGTCCACTATGCCCGTTGCGACCTGCGGCGTCAAGTCCTAAAATAACCAACATTTTGGCTTTTTTTGCGCATGGCCATGAGCTCAATTCGGTCCCCCTCCCCGCCCGCGGCGTTATCCACCTTGTACTGGCCGTCCGCGCACGCTCCGGGCCGGGGTGGGGCCAGCGTTTGGCGGATCCGGCATCACGCCGCCACCGGTCCCCACGATCATGTTTTTCACGAAATAGTGTTCATCGAGGCGGGCACGGTCCGACATCACACCGCCGTGGGCGTGCGCATGCTGCGTCCGGGAGACCTGATCATTATTCGTCCGCTGGCGTGGCACGCCTATGAAAATCCGGACAATTTGACGCTGATTAATTGCCTGATCGATCGGCGGATGATGCACCAGCTGTTGCTGCCGCTGCGCCAGGAACCGGCGGCATTTGACCTGTTTACCCGGCCGCTGAAGCGCCCGCGTGAAACCCCGCCGCTGGTGTTCCACGCGCTGCCCACGGAAGCGGAGATGGTTCTGGAAACGCTCGAACGGATCATGGCGGAACAACGCAGTCGGCGCAGAGCCTGGGAAGCGATGGCGGTGGGATCGCTGCTGCGATTCCTGGCGTTAATTGTTCGGGTTCAGGCCCGGGCGGCGCTGCGCGGCCCCGCCGGGGTGCCACCGGATCCGGGTGCTGTCTCGGAATCGGTTCATTTGCCGGATCGGGCGCAACGGGCGGTGTTTGATACGGTCATGCAGCTCGAACAGAACCCGCGCCACCACGACTCGCTCCGGCAATTGGCGGAAAAAGTTCACTTAAGCCCCGGTCATCTTTCGCGGAGCTTCGCGCGGCGGATGGGTATGGGGATCGCTCAATACCGCAATCGCCTCCGTCTGGAAGAAGCCTGCCGGCTGCTGGCCCATACGGATAGTAAATTGGCTCAAGTCGCTCAGCATGTCGGTTACCCGGACAGTGCCTATCTGGCCCGGCGTTTCCGCGCTACCCTGGGGCAAACGCCCCGGCGGTATCGATTGCAAAGCAGGGGGTGGTAGATCCGCGGCGCCGGGACTTTTCGGATAGGCTTGCCAGCCAGACTTATTGCTCGTAAACTGATATTTTATCGCTTGGACAACGGTGCGGGCGGAGTAGCAGTTCTCTCCCGCCGCGGCATTGATCCCGGCGTGATCCGGCATTCCGACGGTCCGGAGGCTGGCGGCGGCGCGGTGCGGCCGCCGGCCAAATCCGCGGTGATTTTTACTTCCCGCCTGAACGATTACCCCGGGCTAGCGGTGAGAGGTTATGAACAGTCATGGTTAATTTCGCGCTGTTGAAAGACTTAGGCTTAGACGAGCAAAACGCCGGGAAAGAGGTGCGCGAGACCTTCAAGGACCTGGATGAGAACCAAGTTGGCGAATTGTTGCAAAGCCGCGGCAAGGATTTCACGAATGGCGCCATGCTGAAAGGCAAGGTTGTTAATATCCGTGGCGATGACGTGGTGGTGGAAATCGGGCTAAAAAGCGAAGGCACGCTTTCGTTGTCCCGCGAATTTGACGAACCGGGCGATGTGGAAGTTGGCGATGAAGTGGTGGTGTTGCTGGAACAAGTCGAATCCGACCAGGGTCTGATCCAGATTTCCAAACGTAAAGCCGACCGGATCCGGGGCTGGGAAACCATTGTCACCACCAAGAAGGAGGGCGATCCGATTTCCGGCAAGGTGACCCGCAAGATCAAAGGTGGCCTGCTGGTGGATATCGGCGTGCCCGTTTTTCTGCCGGCCTCCCAGGTGGACATACGCCGCCCCGCGGACATCGGTGAATTTATCGGCCGGGTCATCGACGCGGAAATTCTTAAGATTGACCAGGAGCGGCGCAACATCGTGATCAGCCGGCGCAAACTGTTGGAGCGCCAGCGCGGCGAAGCCAAGCAAAAGTTCTTTGACGACCTGAAAGTGGGCGAGCTGCGTAAAGGCGTGGTGAAGAATATCGCCGACTTCGGCGCCTTTGTGGACTTAGGCGGCGTGGATGGTCTGTTGCATATCACCGACCTGAGCTGGGGACGGGTGAATCATCCCGGTGACGTGGTCAAGGTGGATCAGGAAATTGAAGTACTGGTGCTGCGCGTGGATCGGGCCAGAGAAAAAATAGCCCTGGGGCTTAAGCAGAAACAGCCCTCTCCGTGGGAGCAGGTCGATCAGAAATATTTGCCGGGCATGCGGCTCAAAGGAACGGTCACGACCATCATGGCCTATGGCGCTTTCGTCAAATTGGAGGATGGGGTCGAAGGCCTGGTGCACATTTCTGAAATGAGCTGGACCAAGCGTATCAACCATCCCGGTGAGGTTCTTTCCGTTGGCGAGGAAGTGGAGGTGGTGGTGCTGGAGGTCAACGCCGCCAAGCAGGAAATCAGCCTGGGCATCAAACAGACCGAGCTTAATCCCTGGACGGTGCTGGCGGAAAAATATCCCAACGGCACCGTGATCACCGGCACCGTTTGCAACATCACCAATTATGGCGCGTTTATCGAGATTGAGGAGGGCATCGATGGCATGTTGCACATCAGCGATATCACGTGGACCCGCAAAATCACTCATCCCGCGGAAATATTGCACAAGGGCGACCAGGTGCGCTGCGTGGTGCTGGGAGTGGACCGGGAAAAGAACCGCGTTTCCCTGGGCATCAAACAACTGACCGAAGACCCCTGGCTGCACGCCATTCCGACCAATTATCACCCCGGCATGATCGTCAAGGGCAAAGTTACCAAAATCACCAATTTCGGCGTGTTCGTGGAATTGGAACCAGGGCTGGAGGGGTTGCTGCACATCAGCGAGCTTTCCGATCAGAAGGTGGCGGCGCCGCAGGATGTGGTCAAGATCGACGATGAGGTGGAAGTCAAAATCCTGCGGGTGGACTTGGAAAACCGCAAGATCGGTCTGTCGCTGAAGCGCGCCCAGGGCGGCTCCGACCCCGAACCAATCCCGCCGGCTAAGAAATATCGCGGCGGACTGGAAGGCTCGTAATGGTGATTGGCGGGTCCACCAGAACCTGAACCACGGATAACTTGTCACCATGGCCTACGAGACCTTACAGGACTTTCTGACCGCGCTGGAGAAGGCGGGAGAGCTGCGGCGGATCACCCCACTGGTTGATCCAAGGCTGGAGGTGGCGGAGATTGCCGATCGGGTCAGCAAAGCCCCGACCCGCGACGGCCAATATCCGGCGGCGGGCCGAGCGCCTTTCGGCCCGCCCCAGCCGCAATTCGGAACCGGAGCTTGCAATCAGGCCCTGCTGTTTGAACACATCCAGGGCAGTTCTATCCCCCTGGCTATCAATACCTTGGGCTCCTACCAGCGCCTGCAGATGGCCTTGGGCTGCGGTAGTTTCGATGAACTGGCCGCCCGCATCGCCGAACTCGCTCGCCCGGAACTGCCGAAGGGGCTGAGGGACAAGGTGCGCCGAGGATGGGATCTGCTGAAACTGGCCGGTTATGCGCCCAAGGTGCGTTCGGGCGCGGCGCTGTGCCAACAGGTGGTGCGCACGGATGACGCGGATCTGAATCAATTGCCGGTTATTCAATGTTGGCCTGCGGATGGCGGCCGCTACATCACGTTCGGCCAGATGGTGACGGAACATCCGGAAACACACGTGCGCAATATGGGCATGTACCGGGCGCAAGTTTTTGACAAAACCCTGACCGCGATGCACTGGCATCGACACCATGACGGAGCGCGGCATTTCCGGGCGTGGGCGAAACTGGGCCGGCCCTGTCCGTTGGCCATTGTGCTTGGTGGGGAAAGTGTGTTGCCCTATGCCGCCACCGCCCCGTTGCCGGCGGGGATGGATGAACATATTTTTGCGGGATTTTTATTGGGACGCGGCCTGGATCTGGTGCGCTGCAAGACTATTCCCTTGGATGTGCCGGTGCATGCGGAAATCGTGATCGAAGGCTGGGTGGACCCGGTGGAGACGATTCTGGAAGGACCCTTCGGGGACCATACGGGCTTTTATTCCCTGGCCGATCGCTATCCGGTTTATCGCGTCAGCGCCATTACCCATCGGAAAAATCCGGTCTATCCGACCACGATCGTAGGAAAGCCGCCGCAGGAGGATTACTACCTGGGTAAAGCCACGGAGCGGATTTTTCTGCCGCTGCTGCAGATGCTGATTCCCGACATTATCGACTATGATCTGCCGATGTTCGGCGTTTTTCATAATTGTGCGGTGGTGAAGATACGCAAGGAATATCCGTATCATGCCCGGAAAGTGATTCATGCCATCTGGGGCGCCGGGCAGATGGCGTGGACCAAATTGGTCATCGTGGTGGATGAACACGTGGACGTGCACAATCTTGATGCAGTGCTGTTCTACGTGGCGGCCAATGTGGACCCGCGGCGGGATACCTTCATTGCCGAGGGGCCCCTGGACATTTTGGACCATGCCGCGCCCGCCGAGGGCGCCGGTAGCAAAATGGGAATTGATGCAACGCGCAAGTGGCCGGGCGAGGGGACGGTGCGCGATTGGCCACAGGAGATTACCATGGATGCGGCCACGGTGGCGTTAGTGACCAAACGCTGGAAAGAATATGGGTTTTGAAGGGAATCAGCACTTGGCATCCGGCATTTAGCATCCGATTGGCCGATGCTAGGTAGGAATGCGGAATGAATGCGGCGATTGAGACGCGGCTTCCGGCCGGTCCCAGTAGCTCGTACGATCCGAAGTGCCGTGGCTTTTCCCGGTC
>JAKCCC010000068.1 GCA_021838985.1 Planctomycetota bacterium | reverse complement strand
ATCCGCCCCGGTGGACACGGTCCCCGTGCCGTGGCTTTTTCGTTTGGTTTAACGGCACGCGGAGCGTGCCTACTACTAGCGCATTCATTCTGCGTTCCTACTTAGTCGGGAGTATATCATAATACTTACGTGGCGCTGGGGCGCGAGCGGTGCTGTGGTTTTCAACTGTACCGCCGATCGGGGCCTCGGCGGCTCCCTGGCGCTGGGGGCAGGGGCGGAAACTCGTACCCGCACCGGATCGATGCGCGAATCACGGCCGTGTAGCCGGTGGGCCCCCGCCCGCCGCTGCGAATAACCCTTACGCCAGGATAACGCCCAGGCGCCCGGCCGCCGCCCCGCGAATCGGCCGCCCGCAACCTTGCCAGTACCCCAATTTTTCCGCGCGGGGCGGCGGCGCTTGCGTAGCGCTGGTTTTGGCCGTAGCATCAAGGGACGAGGTTCGGCGCAATGGGGGCACGGTGTGGATCGGGCGTCCCGGCGCTGGTATCGGATCGTAAGAGGAGATTTCCCTTGGCTAAAGTGAGAGTGGCGATTTTAGGCTGTGGCGGTATGGCCGGCGCGCATGCGCAGCGGTTTCTGGCCAATCCCGACGTGGAAGTGGTGGCGTGCTGCGATGTATCGGAAGCCATCGTGGAAAAGTTCGTGAACCGGTGGTTCAGTGCGGCGAATCCCAAGCCGGCCATGTTTACCGACCGGGCCAAAATGTACCGTCAGGTCAAACCAGACGCGGTAAGCATCATCACGCCGCACACCCTGCACTTTGAGCACGGCATGGAGGCGCTGGACGCCGGTTGCCACGTGCTGATGGAAAAACCGATGGTTACGTCGGTCGAAGACGCCTATAAGCTCGACGCGAAGGTTAAGGCGAAAAAGAAGGTATTCGTGGTTGGTTACAACACTCCCTGCACACCTGAATTCAACTACCTGCGGGAGCAGATCCGCGCCAAAACCTTTGGACGGCTGGAATTAGTCAGCGGCTGGCTGTCCCAGAACTGGTTGCGGGCCACGACGGGCGCCTGGCGGCAGAAGCCGGAGCTTTCCGGCGGCGGGCAGGCCTACGACAGCGGCGCCCACCTGCTCAACAGCCTGGTCTGGTCGGTGGAGAGCAATATCGCGGAGGTGTTCGCGTTTATTGACAATCACGGCACCCCCGTGGACATCAATTCGTCGATCAACGTCCGTTTTGAGAACGGCGTGCTGGCGAGCATTGTCATTGGCGGCAACTGCCCGGCCAGCAGCGGCCGAATGCACTTTATTTTCGATAACGGCCGGGCTGATATTGACGGTTGGGGCGGCTCGTGGGTGGAGCTGTGGAAGGGCGATCAGAAAATAAAATATCCGCCGATCCAGGGCGTCAGCAACACGCCCAACGATAACTTTGTTGATGCGATTCTCGGCCGGGCCGAACCGCGGACCAGCACCGCCAATGGCATTATTCAAAGCGAGTTGATGGACGCGATCTACGAATCCGCCCGGACCGGCCGGCCGGCGAAACCGAAACGCCGGAAATGAGTCGCCAAAGGCTTGCGATGCGATCCCTCGGTTGGTTTCGGCTTTCGCGGTACGGCTGGACGTTCTGGCTGCCCTTACTCCTGGCGGGTTTGATCCTGACGGCAACACTGGCGGGCATATGGGCGCCGCTGGGGTGGGCCTGTGCGCTGTTGACGGTGGCGGGGCTGGCGTTTTTTCGGGACCCGCCGCGCCGCGTGCCGCCTGGCCCCGGCGCTATGCTGGCCCCCGCCGATGGCGAGATCAAAGAAGTCAGCCGGGTGGAGCGCGACGAGATTTTCGGCGGCCCGGCTCTACGGATCAGCATTTTTTTGAGCCTGCTGGACGTGCATGTGAACCGCAGCCCTTGTAATGCCACCATAGGGCGGATGGTCTATCAGCCGGGAGAATTTTTCGATGCGCGCCGGACGGAGGCGGCCGTGCGTAATGAAGCCAATACCATCTGGCTGTTGCCGCCCGCGGCGCCGGCCAACGTTCGGCCCATCGCCGTGGTGCGGCAGGTGGCTGGAGCCGTCGCCCGACGCATTGTCGCGCCGCTGAAACCCGGACAGGCGCTGCAAAGCGGGGAGCCGTTCGGCATGATCGCCTTCGGCAGCCGGACCGAGCTCTTGGTGCCGCGCCCGGAGGTCTGGCAGGTGCTGGTGCGGGTGGGGCAGCATGTTCAGGCCGGCCAAACGGTGCTGCTGCGCTGGCGGGGTTAGCGGTGAATCTGCTCCATCGGCTCTGTCACCCCTCCGTGGCCACGGATCATACGTTCGTTTCCCGGGGCGGACTTAAACTGCACGCCGCCCTGGAAGCGCTCCATCTGAACATCCAGGGCCAAGTCGCCGCGGATCTGGGCTGCCATATCGGCGGTTTTACGGATTGCCTTTTACAACACGGCGCGGCGCGCGTTTACGCCGTCGATACCGCCTACGGCCTGCTGGCTTGGAAACTTCGCCGGGATCCGCGCGTGGTCGTGTTCGAACGCCGCAATGCCCTCCATCTGACGCTGCCAGAGCCGATGGATCTGGTGACCATTGATGTGGGTTGGACGCGGCAGGCGAAAATTCTTCCGGCCGCGGCACTCTTGCTGCGCCCCGGCGGGAACATTCTTTCGCTGGTGAAACCCCATTATGAAAACACCCCGGCCGGCCCGCAGCGCGGTGTTCTAACCGAACCTCAGGCCCTGGCCACGCTGGCGGCGGTGCTCAAGCAGATGGAACAAGGCGGCTTTTCCGTCTTGGCCGTCGTCCAGAGCCCCCTTCAGGGCCAGGGTGGCAACCACGAATTCATCGTCCACCTGGCGAAGCCGGCTTCTCCGCCGCCCAGGGCCGCACGCTGATAGCGGACCGCTCAATTCTCAAACTTGAAACCTGAAACTTGAGATTTGACAGTTGAAACTGGAAACTTGAAATTTGAACGCTCAAATCGCAAATTGAATCGCTGCTCCCTGGCTACCTCACCGTTACCAACCGCTTGCCAAAACCGCCGCTATTCGCTATGGTAACCTTGGTGCATAATTGGGGACGTCGTTCAATGGGAGGACGGCGCGTTCGCAATGCGCAAATGGGGGTTCGATTCCCCTCGTCTCCACTGCTATGAATTCCGCCTCGGATCGTGCGCCGAGTGCCGTGATATGGACCGGTGGTTATTCGCGGCGGCGAGGGGGGACAGCGCCGCCTGTCATCGCCACCGAGAGCAAAACCGTCTCGCGCCGTGCCCTTGGTCTATCCGCGAACTGCACGTTCTGTAGCTGGCCATCTCCCTATGGCCGCTGTGAACGTGACGTGCGGCGCGCTGACAACCTGAACCATCTGAATTCCGCCCGGACCGTGCGCCGGAGCGCTGCGTCCGCCAGGCGGTCTTGAAAATAGCGGCGGGCCGCGCCATGATGGTGCGGCCAGGGCCGGGCCGACCGGCTTGGATTATTGCGCTTGCTCCAAACTGAAGCGCTGGCGGCGGAATCCTCTTGAAGAAAGCGAGGTCCCATGGCGATTCTGGACGGTAAGAAAGCCTTTGTCTTCGGCGTGCTTAACGATTACTCGATCGGCTGGCATATCGCGGATCAACTGCATCAGCACGGTTGCACGCTTGGATTTTCCCATCTGCCCGGAGAAAAAATTGAACGCCGGGTGGTCAAAGCGGTGGATCCATTCCATCCCGCCTTTCTGGTTCCCTGCGATGTCAGCCGCGATGAGGACCTGCGAAGCGCCTTTGCCTGCGCCGCCGAAAAATTCGGCTCGTTCGATATTCTGATTCATTCACTGGCCTTCGCGCCGGCCGAGGCCCTGCATCAGCCGTTCCTGCAGACCTCCCGCCAGGCGTGGCAGACCGCCTTGGATATCAGCGCCTATTCGCTCGTGGCGATGGCTCGCCACGCCCTGCCGATGATGAATCCCGGCGGATCGATTCTCACCATGACTTATCTGGGCTCCGAAAAATTCATCCCCATGTACAATGTCATGGCCGTGGCCAAGGCGGCGCTGGAATGTTCCATGCGTTATCTGGCGGCGGAGTTGGGCCGCCATGAAAAGCATATCCGCGTCAACGCCATCAGTGCCGGGGCGGTCAAGACGATGGCCGCCCGCGGCATCGGCGATATTGATAAAATGATGCTTCATTACGGGGAAAAGGCGCCGCTGCCTTGGAACGCGGACACCGCCGCCACGCACGTCGGAAAGACCGCCCTGTATCTGTGCAGCGATTTGGCCAGCGGCGTAACCGGTGAAACCATCTATGTCGACGGCGGCTATAACATCGTGGGCTGGTAGAACGCGGTCTGATGGACCGTTAACAAAACCCGATGGCCATCGGGTTTATTAGCCGCTCGCCTCGCCGGGGGCGAGCCGGACTTTGTCGAGTCGCCTAACGGTCTCTCGGCGGCGACTTGCGGCTTCGCACTCCGATAGCGGTCGGGATTAGCCCTCCTGCCACTCCGGCGCCAATTTCTTTTCCGGAGCGTAAACGTTATTTCCTGATGGACTCCAATCGTGGCTCAGCCGCTATGAAAACAGCAGTACGCACTTCACCTGGCGCCCTGGCCCAAGCCGCGGCCTTGCTGCGTCGCGGCGAACTGGTGGCGTTTCCCACGGAAACCGTTTATGGCCTGGCGGCGGATGCCGGCAATCCGCGGGCGGTCCGGCGGATCTATCAGGTCAAGGGCCGCCCCGCCCACAATCCGTTAATCGTGCACGTGCCGGATGTCGCGGCCGCGCGCCGCCATTTGCGCCATTTTCCACCGGCGGCCGCTGTTCTGGCGGAGCGCTTCTGGCCCGGGCCGCTTACCCTCGTTCTACCACGCGGCGCCGGTCTGTGCCGGGAAGTCGCCGCGGGTTTGGATACGGTGGCCATCCGGGTGCCCGCTCACCGGGTGGCCCGGCAACTCCTGCGGCGCGTGGGGCGCCCGCTGGCGGCCCCGAGCGCCAATCGTTCCGGACATACCTCGCCGACCACGGCCCGGCACGTGCGTGATGAACTGGACGGCTTGATTCCCCTGATTCTCGATGGCGGTCCCTGTCGGGTGGGTTTGGAATCCACGGTGCTGGATCTCTCCGGGCCGCAACCGGTTATCCTGCGGCCAGGCGCCATCACGCGGGCCATGCTGGCGGGGGTGTTGCACCAGGCGGGATTGGCTGACGTGATCGGCGATGCAACGGTCCGGAAAGATTCACGCCCTCCACGAACCCTGAAAAGCCCCGGCCGGATGGCCCGTCATTATGCCCCACGTACGCCGGCTTATTGCTTTACCGCCCGCGAGGCCAGCCGCGCCGCCCGGTGGTTGCGGCGGCAGTCGGCCGGGTTTCGTGCCGTGCTGATCGGGTTCTCGTCGGCTGTTCCCGCTCTAACCAGTGCTGCGCCCAAGGTGATGCGGGTTCTTCGATGGCCCCGAAATCCCATCGCTTGCGCCCGCCGGCTGTATACGATCCTGCGCCGGGCGGATGCCGCCGGCGCCCAGGTTATGCTGGTGCAACTGCCGCCGCGCGCCGATGGGCTTTGGCAGGCCATCACGGACCGGCTTAAGCGCGCCACACGGGAGTTGCCACGATGATCGCCCAGGGTGGAGCCCTGCTGCTTTCCGAGAGCCGCCTGCGGCATAACGTGCGGTTGTTCCGTCAGCGCCTGGCGCCGCGGGTCAAGCTCGGTGCGGTCGTAAAGGCGAATGCCTATGGTCATGGTTTAAATGAAGTGGCTCCCCTCTTGCCTGCGGCTGGAATTGAATGGCTTTGCGTGTATTCCCTGGCGGAGGCCCTCGCCGCCGCGGCGATAACCGCCGGTATGCCCATCCTGGCGATGGCGCCCGTGATTTTGCACGATCCTTCCGCCCCGTGGTCGCCGTGGCCGCCGGCGTGGTTACAAGACGAACGCATCCGCATCACGTTGACCGATGAAAGCTCCGCGCGGCGCCTGGCGGCGCAGCTGGCGGAACGCCGTTTTCCGCGGCCTTTACCCGTTCACGTGCAGATCGATACCGGACTGACCCGGCATGGTGTCGCCGCGGACGATGCGCCGCGCCTGCTGGACTGCATTGCCAGGCTCCCGCCGTTGCGCCTTGAGGGTGTCTTTATGCAGCTTTCGCACGGCGAGGAACCGGATCATCCCGCCTGTCGCCGCCAGCTGGAGATCTTCCTGGAGCGGACCGACCGATTTAAAACCCGCCGACCGGAGCTGATTCGCCACGCCCAGAATTCCGGCGGGAGCTGGCATTGGCCCGAAGCGCCGTTGGATCTGGTGCGATTGGGTATTGGTCTGTATGGCTTGCAGCCCTCGTTGCGCCACCCCCTCCGGGATTTGCAGCCGGTCGCCTCATTGGTGGCGCCCATTGCCGCGCTCCACGCGCGGCCGCGTGGCGTCGGCGTCGGCTACGGCCATCTCTTTATCACCGCGCGCCCGAGCCGGTTAGCGGTGGTGCCCGTCGGTTATGCCGACGGTTATCCGCGGGCGCTGTCCAATCGGGCCGAGGCGCTGGTGCGGGGACACCGCGTGCCGGTGGTGGGGCGGATCAGCATGGACCAGTCGGTTCTGGACGTGACGGACGTGGCGGTGGAAATAGGTGACGTGGTCACGTTGGTCGATAATGATCCTGCTTCGCCGCTGTGCCTGGACCGATTGGCCAGCCTGTGCGATACCATCGGTTATGAATTGGCCACCGGCTTCGGCCCGCGCCTCGTGCGCCGGATGGTGTGAGGCGCAAGAATGGGGCTTCACCTTATGACTCCAACCTTCTTCGTGACGCGTCAGATTCCTCAAGCTGGTCTCGCTCACCTGGCCCAGGCCGGTACGGTGCGGGTGAATCCGCATGATCGCCAGCTATCCACGGAAGAACTGATTACTCTGGGCGGCGAAGCCGTCGGCTGGATCACCATGCTCACGGATGTGATTTCCGAGGCGCTGCTGGAACGTTGTCCCAAACTGCGGGCCATCGCCAATTACGCCGTGGGCTTCAACAACATCGATATCGCCGCCTGCACGCGGCGTCGGATCGGTGTCAGCAACACGCCCGATGTTCTCACCGACGCCACCGCGGAACTCACTTGGGCGCTGATTCTCGCCTGCGCCCGCAGGGTGGTGGAAGCGGATGGCTGGCTGCGCCGCGGTCTATGGCGGGGCTGGCAGCCGCTGGAATTCCTGGGAACCCAGATCACCGGCCAAGTGCTGGGCCTCATCGGCGCCGGCCGGATCGCCATGCGCGTCGCGGAGATGTCGCGCGGTTTCCACATGCCCATACAATATACCGCTCGTCATCCCAACCCGGATTTGGAAAAACGTTTAGCTGCCCGCCGGGTGCCGCTGGAGGAATTGCTCGCCCAAGCCGATGTTATTTCCATTCATGTGCCGCTGACTGAATCGACCCGCCATCTGCTCGGCTCCGGCCAATTGCGGCTGCTCAAGCCCTCCGCGATTCTGATCAACACCGCCCGTGGTCCGGTGGTGGATGAAGCCGCTCTCCTGGAAGCGTTGCGCCAAAAGAGTTTTGGCGCCGCCGGTCTGGATGTTTACGAAAATGAGCCGCGCCTGACGCCGGGTTTGGCCGAGTTGCCTAATGTGGTGCTGTTGCCGCATCTGGGCAGCGCCACCACCGAAACCCGCACCCGTATGGCCATGCTGGCCGCGGAAAATCTTATCGCCATGGTTCAAGGCCGCCGCCCGCCCAACCCCTTGAATTCCCAGCTTTGGCCTTGACCTGCGGTTCCATCGCCGCTGTGGCGGCGGGCTGAATCAGCCGCTCCGGCTTTTTATAGCCGCGCCGTACCGCGCCGCCCGTCGGGCGGCCGCTGCGGCCTTACTGCTAACCTAACTTCCCCTAGTAGTGTGATTCCAAAATAACATATCAATAGTTATGGGAGCGTAACCGTGTCGAGTCGATACTTCCACCGGAATACTACGGGCGTCGTGTTTATCTCCTGCAGGTATTGGAGAATCCGAGCTTTGAGTTCGGCCTTTCCGGTCACGCGGATTCCCCGCAACATTTGGCGGCTCATTTTCGAGAAGAACGACTCAATGAGATTCAACCAAGACCCATGCGTGGGTGTA
>JAKCCC010000067.1 GCA_021838985.1 Planctomycetota bacterium | reverse complement strand
CATCCATCCTGGGTTAACCGTGGCCGCGGGCGATTTGTTGCTGGAGTTTGAATAGCCAAGGCCTTGCGCAGGCCAAAACGTATGGCCGGCGCTATGCGAAGACGGAGGGGAAAGACTTGCCGAGGCTGATACCGGGGCGCTGATCGCCGCCGATGATGCGCGTCCGTATTATGCCGCGTCCGATCTGGACGGCAGGCTACTCGTGCCGGAGCGCGTCGCGGCCATGACGCGCTACCGGTTCGGAGAGTTACTCGCCACCGGCGGACCGGAACAAAAGACCATCATTTTCTGCGCCCGGGACCGCCATGCGGACGATGGGGCCGCGGCGATGAGCAATTTCTACGCCGACGGGTGTGATAAGAATAACGGGTCGCGCCGCGCCCCTTACGCCCTTAAATGCCGGTGAGCGTGGGCGGGGCGCAATACCGGCCTGACGTGGGCGTGTGGCGTTCATGGTCCATCTCCACCAGGGTGGACCCCCTGATGGCGGGTGTAGACGTGCCCGCAGGGCGAGACATTGTATCGTTCCCATACGTGCACTCACCGATCGCATTTTACCGGATGCTGGGGCGCGACACGCGGCTTAATGCAACCACTGAAAAGTTGAGGTTTCGTATTGATAAAGGCGGCAGAGGAAATTCCGGCCGAGAACGCGGCTAAGATGAGGGCCACCCTGCCCGTGGCTGGTGGTGGGTGAAGTTGCGGGATGGCCGCTACCCATTGAGAACGGGCGACCGACTTCCTGGCGACGCCGTGGGAATTTTGAAAGGCATTCCAAAGGCGCGCAGCGCCGAGCATATACTCCCCCCACGGCGGCTTTGAATTCACTTTTCTTCATTATGCGCCAACGGGGAAGCTCTGGTACGACGCGGAAGCGGACTTTCTGGAAGTCCGGTTTTCCGATGCCGCCGGCTATGAAAAGCGGCCCGGCATGACGCGGTTATGCAGCGCGTGGACACGCGGGGCAAGGTGATCGGCTTTAGCGTGATGGGCGTGAGCCGCTTTAAGAAGACCAAACCGCTGCAGGCGGAGTTAGCGGCGGCTGGATGCCGCACCAGGGCCGGCCCGGACCGTCCCGTAGGTTCGGGGTTTCCGCCACATGGATATGGCATCGCCGCCGGGTTGTAACAAAGTAGGAACGCAGAATGAATGCGGCGATTGAAACGAGGCTTCCGGATGGTCCCCGTAGCAGGTTGAAGATCCGCCCCGGTGGACACGGTCCCCGTGCCGTGGCTTTTTCGTTTGGTTTAACGGCACGCGGAGCGTGCCTACTCCTAGCGCATTCATTCTGCGTTCCTACTAAGATGGCAGCCGCGAACACGGGCACCTTGGCCAACCACAAACGCCACACCACGTACAATAAAGCCACGGGCGATTTCCGGTTAGAATAAAGGCGGCGGCGGCGGGTGGTGTGGCCATAAATGCTGGCAGGGACGATCCTACGTGCGGTCGGTTGCTATACGGCCCGCGTCGTGGTGGCCGCGGCTTTTGCGCTGGTTCGACGGCACAGCGGAGTGTGCCTACTACTGATACATTCTGCGTTCCCACTTAATCCCGACCGCTATCGGAAGGGTAAGCCGCAAACGGCTAATAATCGATGGCCATCGGGATTGGTTAACAGTGGCTGGGCCATGCTTCGAGAACGACGGCCTTGGATCGTGGTGGGAGCGGCGTGCGGCGTGGAGCCAGGGCGATAGGGTCAGGGCCAACGATTCTCGAACCGTCCGATACATAAAAGTGACCGGCCAACGGGAGCCGATAACGGTGAACCAACCTCCGCCCATCCGGGATGGCCAAACCCTCACCGGTTCGCTGTTCAGTGAGCCGATGCGGGTGAAGACGGTTCGCGCCGCGGGGCCTGAAACCTGGGTTGCCGGCCTGGTTGGCCTGCAGAGCAAACGATTTTACGAGGTCACACTGACCGCCGATCAAATCGCCAAGCTCACTATTCACGATACCGCGCTCAACTACGCCGGCGACGGCCCCTTGCTCCGGTTGGGCCTGCAGGCTTATGCACTGGGCATCGCGTATGAATTCGACCCCTACTTTGGCCTGTCCATTTCCCGCGTGGACCCGCTGCCGCACCAGTTGGAGGCCGTGTACGACTATCTGCTGAAGCTCGCCCGCGTGCGTTTTCTGCTGGCCGATGATGCCGGGGCCGGCAAGACGGTTATGGCCGGGCTGCTTATCCGTGAACTGGAACTGCGCGGCCTGGCCGAGCGCATCCTGGTTGTTGCTCCGGCCAATCTGGCATTCCAATGGCAACGGGAACTGCGGGATAAATTCGAGGCGAAATTCGAGATCATGCGGGGAGCCGATATCCGGGAGCAGTTTGGCTTCAACCAATGGCAGGAAAAAAAGCGGATTATCACCTCACTGGATCTGGCCAAACGCGACGACATATTGCCCGGCCTCAGGCAGGCGCACTGGGATCTGGTCATTGTGGATGAAGCCCACCGAATGTCCGCGTCTGATGAAACCCACAAAAGCCTGCGGTATAAACTGGGCGAGCTTCTCCGCGATACCACCGATCACCTGCTGTTGCTCACCGCCACGCCGCACCAAGGCAATCCTGAAAACTTCAGCCTGTTCCTGCAACTGCTCGACCCGGACGCCTACGCGGACGTGAAATCCATCCGCCAGGCGATGGAGCGCCGCCGGGCGCCGTTCTATCTGCGCCGCACCAAGGAGGCCATGGTCTATTTTCCGCAACGGCAACCGGACGGCGCCTGGGTGGCCCGGAAGATTTTCACCAAACGCATCCCCCATACCGTGGACTTCCGGATCGACGGACCGGAATTCAAGCTCTATCAGGAGGTCACGCGCTTGGTGAAACGCCAGAGCGCCAAGGCGGCGGCCCAGAGCGAGGATCGGCGAGCTCGTGCCGTGGGCTTCCTGATGTCGCTTTACCAGCGCCGGTTGGCCTCCAGCGCCTACGCCATACGCCACAGCCTGGAAAACCGCGCCCGCCGATTGGAAGATGGCCTGAAGCACGCCCAGGAATTGGCCCGCGAAGCGCCGCTGGATTTGCCGTCATCCGAAGAAATCGAAGAAATGGAGGATCTCGAACGGGAGCGGCTGGAAGCAACGCTGGAAGCCGTCACGCTGGCGGGCAATGCCGAACAGGTCCGCCAGGAAGTTCAGGAGCTGCGTGAACTTGCCGCCCAGGCCCGCACGGTGGAGGACGGCGGCGGCGAGGCGAAGCTGTCGCGGCTGAAGGAACTGCTCCAGAACGAAGGCTTTTTCGACCGGCCCGACCAGCGTCTGTTGGTGTTTACCGAGTTTAAGGACACGCTGGATTATCTGGTGGCCAGGTTCAAGGATTGGGGCTTCAGGGTGGGTTGTATTCATGGCGGCATGAAGCCTGGCTCGCGCGATGAACCCGGTTCGCGTCTCTTTGCCGAGCAGCAATTCCGCGATGGGGCGATTCAGATTCTGGTCGCCACGGAGGCCGCCGGCGAGGGGATCAACCTGCAGGTCTGCAACATTCTGTTTAACTACGATATCCCCTGGAATCCCAACCGCCTGGAACAACGGATGGGCCGGATTCACCGCTATGGTCAGCACAAGACGTGCCTCATATTCAACTTCGTCGCGGGCAACACCATCGAGGGCCATGTCCTGCAGCGGCTGCTGGCCAAGCTGCAGGAAATTCGGGACGCGCTCGACGATGACGCCGTTTTCAACGTGGTCGGCGAAGTGTTGCCGGCCGTGCACGTTGAAAAAGTGCTGCGCGATTATTACGCCGGTAAACTCGGCGATGGCGACCTGGAGGAACGGCTGCTGAAGAATGTTGAAGAAGAGCAGTTCCGCGCCATCTGCCAAAACGCGCTGGAAGGCCTGGCCTCTAAAAAGCTCAATCTGCAGATGCTCGTGGAGCGCCGGGCCTTGGCCCAGGAACGCCGCGTGGTGCCCGAAACCATCGCCCGTTTTGTCAGCGAAGCAGCGCCCTATGCCCGGCTGGAGCTGAAAACAATTTCCACCGTGCCGCACGCCTTCGAGCCGGGCCGTACGCCGCCGGCCTTACGCCATTACGAAGGCGCCTCGGATTGGCGGCTGCCGGCGCTTTCGATCCAGTACCCGCGCTGTTCCACGGACCGCGAAGCGGCTGAGAAAAATTCCCTGGAATGGATCACGCCCGGTCATCCACTTTTCGAGGCCATACGGCGACATACGTCGGAGCTGGCCACGGACGCTTTTGGCCAGGGGGCCTGTTTTTACTCGCTGGAGCACGATACGCCGGTACGCCTTGACTTTTACCGCGCTCGCGTGGTGGACGGGCTTGGACAGGTCATCCATGAGCGGCTCTTCGCCGTGGAAGTGGCTGACGGCAAAGACCCCGCCATGCGCGAGCCGGGGATATTGGGCAACTTTACGCCAGCCCCCGCGCCGCACGATATGCCCGCGGCGGCCCAGGGGCCGGAGCCAACCGCCTGGTTCCAGAAAACCGCGCTCCAGCCATTTCTGGAGCAAACCCGCAAAGAGCGGCTGGGGGAAATCGAACGCGTCGCCGAACACGTGAAGCTATCACTGACCGAGCTTATTCAGAGAGCTGATGACGAAATCGGCAAAGCGGCTACCGACGTGGAGAAAAAGCTGCCCGGCGCGGAGGGGCGGCTTTCCCAGGCGGAAAACCGGCAGGCCGAATTGCTGGCCCGCCGGGAGCGCCGCCGCCGCGAACTGGAGCGACAACGTTCTCTATCCCTGCAGGACGTGGAGCGTCTGACCAGCGTTCTGGTTCTGCCGCATCCCGAGCGGGACGCGCCGGAGGTGCGCAACCTCCGGCAGAATCTCCAGACCGAGGCCATCGCCATGCAGGTGGTGCTGGAGCACGAAAAGGCGCAAGGCCGGCAGGTTTATGACGTCCACGAAAAAAATCTCGGCTACGATATCACCAGCCTGGACTTAAATTCCGGCGACTTGCGGCTTATCGAAGTCAAAGGCCTTGGCGCGGAAAGCGGCTCGGTGCTGCTGACGCCCAATGAATTACGCGTCGCTCAGGACCGGCCCGAATGCTTCTGGCTCTACGTGGTTACGAATTGCAACGGCCAGCCCACCATTTTTCCGCCGATCGAAAATCCGGCTCGTCTGCCCTGGGGCGAAGTGGTTAAGGTCCAGCACTATGCGATAACGCTTAAAGATATGCGAAGCAGCCTCTCCACGGAGGGAGCAAAATGAAATCATTCGAGCACGGCTATCTATTGGATACGGCCATTGCTCATTCGCTCCTGAAGTCGATGCGGGCGTTGGGGGAATTTCGCGGCCGCCAGAATCTCTACACTGAACAATTTCCGGAGGTTCTGGAAACGCTGCGGCCAGTCGCCCTCATTCAAAGCGCTGAATCCTCCAATCGCCTGGAGGGCATTACCGTCCTTCCCGAGCGCCTCGCCCCTCTGGTAACCAAAAAAACGCAGCCGCGTGACCGGTCGGAGCAGGAAGTGGCCGGTTATCGCGACGTACTGGCCGATATCCACTCCAATCACTCGCGCTTGAAGTTATCCACGGGCCTCATACTTCGCTGGCACCAGATGATCTACCACTACACCGGCGAGAAAGGCGGCGCGTGGAAGAGCCGTGACAACGCCATCGTGGAAACGCGGCCCGATGGTCGGCAGGTGGTGCGCTTCCGGCCTGTATCCGCCGTGGGAACGCCGCAGTTTATGCAGCGACTCGTGGAGCTTTTTCAGCAATCCCTCGCGGAAGCGAAAACCGATCCGCTCTTGCTGGTCGCCAGCGCCATTTTTGATTTTGAGTGCATCCATCCCTTTAAGGATGGCAACGGGCGTATCGGCCGGTTGCTCACGCTTCTGTTGCTTTACCAGTGTGGTTATGAAGCCGGTCGCTATATCAGCCTGGAACGCATCGTCGAGGAGAGCAAAGAAACCTACTACGAGGCGCTGTACAAAAGCTCGCAAGGTTGGCACAAGGGCGAACACGACCTTCGCCCCTGGTGGGAATACTTCTTGGGCACGCTGATCGCTGCCTACAACGAGTTTGAATCCCGTGTGGGGAATCTGACCAGTGCCAAAGGCGCGAAACGGCAACTGGTGGAAGACGCAATCCAGCGTCTGCCGCTCCGTTTCAGGCTGGCTGACGTACAGCGAGCCTCCCCTGGCGTCAGTTACCCGACGCTTAAACGGGCGTTAGCCGACTTGAGACGGAAGGGGCAATTGCGCTGCCTAGGTAAAGGCCGTGACGCCGAATGGGAACGAACAGGATCATAGAACGATTAATAGGATCACAAAAATGATGCGTGATCCTATTTGTTGGCCAAGGATACCGATAGTGTGGTATCGTGGCACCAACCGGGTGATCGCCGCGTGTAAAAGGCACGGCGCCGCTTCGCCGACCTTCGGGGAGCGGCCGGGATTTCTGATTGTCACATTCAAGGCGCAGATGGTGGCCGGTGGCGCGGTGGGCACTTCGGCGGGCAGGACCGCACAAGTTACCGCGGATGTCCCCGCACAAGTCGCGGCGCTCTGCCGTGAACGCCGGTCGGTAAAGGCCATCATGGTCAAACCGGGGCTCAGGCACTGGAAGACTTTTCAAGCCAACTACCTGGCGCCGCTGATGGCTATGGGAGTTGGGGAACGGACGATTCCCGACAAACCACAAAGTCGCGTGCAGAAATACAGGACAACCGAAGCGGGACTGGCAGCGTGGAAGGGATCGTCTAAGTGAAAGCTGTGACGGCTCGGGGGTTGCGCCACAAATGGTTGGCTTTGGAGCGAACGAATGAACGGAAAAATGCTACCGACGGCCGCCGATCTGCGGAGCGCTTTGCCGGCGCTTCGCCGCGCCGCGCGCGGCGCCCGCCGCCTGCAACGGGTTGGCATCCCGCGTGGGTGCCTAAGTGGCGCGCGCGGCGCCAGGCGGGCAATGGTGCGCAATGCCGTGGGTTGCCTGCCACAGCGATTGACCATCGGCGATTTGAGGCGAGTCTGCGGCGGTATAAATTACCCCACGTTGCAGCGGGCACGGGCCGACATGCGGCGCGAAAAGCTGCTGCGGTGCCTGGGGCGCGGTCCAGACGCCCAGTGGGAACGGAATGCGGGTTGATATGATAATCTTATCACGAAGTGGACTGGTAATAGGCTCAACCTTTGCCATTTTTCAGGAGCGTAAATGGTCGAATCCTTCGGAAATCGCGGTGGCGGGGGGGCACGGCACAGCCCGTGTTTTGTACGGGTGTGCGGAAACTCCACGCCATCCTAAAAGGTCCGTGAAATCACGCCTTTCGGTTATTCCGAAATCAGCAAAAGTCGAGATAAGAATGGAAGGAAAAAGAGCACCCAATGGCGCTACTATCCCCCAGCCGTAAGATTGTCATCATCGCCGGGCCAAACGGGGCGGGGAAGACAACGTTCGCCCGGCAGTTCCTGCTCCAGGAGGCGCAGTGCCCGGATTTTATCAACGCCGATCTGATTGCCCAGGGCATCTCCCCGCTACGCCCCGAGGCTGCCGCGCTTGAAGCGGCCCGAATCATGCTGCAGCGCATGGACGTCATGGCTGCGGCGCGCCGCAGCTTCGCCTTCGAGACGACCCTCGCCGGGCGCACATATGTTCATCGCATCCGCGAATGGCGGACGGCGGGATACGTGGTGAAGCTTATCTTCCTCCGGTTGCCCAGCGTTGAATTGGCGGTGCGGCGGGTAAAAGCGCGGGTCCGGCAAGGCGGGCACGATGTCCCCGAGGCTGTTATCCGCGCGCGTTTTGAGACCGGCTGGAGAAACTTTGAGGGGCTGTATCGCCCGCTCGCCGACGAGTGGATAATCTACGATTGCGCGGAGGCGACGCCGCGCCTTATCGCCTTTGGAGGAAAGCAATGACTCCCGCACTGCCCAAGGACTCGGACCTTCGTGGCGCACTGCCGGCGCTCCGCCGCGCGGCGCGTGATGCCCGCCGTCTGGCGGTTCAGACCAGCACTCCCTGCTACATCATGCGCGACGGCAGGATCATCAACATTGCCACAAAGCGCCGGGTCGGAAAACGACGGGCCTCACCGGGAAAGCATGGGCGAAAGGACCCCTGACCGCGCGATGATTCTT
>JAKCCC010000066.1 GCA_021838985.1 Planctomycetota bacterium | reverse complement strand
GATTGTCGCAACGACTTTCGCGGTGATCTTTTACGTGCAGTGGGGCAAAGCTGAACATGCCCGCACTGTCGCCCGGCAGCGGCTTGAAGAGTTCGCTTCAGCGCAAGACCGCAACAACCCCGTGGTACAGGTACTGCTCAACCAGGCCACCCGCGAGAATACAGTGGTGGAGCAGCTCTTGGCCACGGTGCACGAGCTCGTGTTCCGTATTGAAGGCACGGCGGCGGCGAATACTCTCGCCCCCGGCGGCGGCGCCGGTGCGGTGATCCTGCCGTCGGTGGCCACAAAAGTGACCGGCGACAGCGGCGTGGTGGTGCAGACTCTTGCCGCGGCGGGGTTGCCGGACGAATCGCTGGTAGGGGCGATTCAGAAGCTTAAGGGGCAAGCCGACGTCGCGGCGGGGCAAGCGGCCGCGGCCCGCAAGGCGCTGGCTTCGTATGAACATCGCTTCAGCGCGGCTCGCCACTCCTTTGCCCGTGACTTAGGTGCGGCTCAAAGCAAGTTGCGGGCGGCGCAGCAGCGCATTAACGCCCTTAGCGCCAGCGTCACGCACGCGCAGCAGAAGCTTGAGAACCAAGCCTCCGCGTTGCAGAACCAGGTCTCTACGCTGCAGCAGAAGTACGTCTCGATGCTGCGCGGGAAAGTGGTGCTGCTGCAGCAGATACAGCAGGAACTCGCGGCGCAGAAATCGCTCGTGGGAACCCTGCGGGGGCAGTTGGTGGAATTACGGCCACCCACGCAAGGGGCCAAGGCCATTTTAGCGCGGGCGGATGGCCGAATTCTGAGCATCGCGGGAGTGAGCCATTACGTGTATATCAATCTCGGCAGCATCGCGCACGTGATCACAGGGCTTTCCTTCGCCGTCTACCAGCCGTCCCTGGGAGTCGGCAGCGGACCGCATGGGGGAGGAAAAGGTTCCATCGTGGTCACGCAGGTCGGGCCGTATGTTTCGCTGGCGCGGATCACGCACGTAGCCGCCGGCGAGCAGTTGTACCCCGGTGACTTGATTGCCAACCCCGTGTATCACCGCAGCCTCACCCATAAATACCGCTTCTATGTCTATGGTAATTTCAACGTCAACGGCAACGGCGTGGCGACCGCCCACGGTCGCCGGCAGATTGTCCGGATGATTCGTCAATGGGGTGGTGTGATCGACAAAAGCTTGAACAGTCAAACCGATTTTCTCGTGTTGGGTTCTCCGCCGTCCAACGGCAGCCTCAATTTTGGCGCCGCCCTAACCCCACAGAATCGCGCTCTGGCGGCGCTGCGGCAGGGCCAGCAGGACGTGTATCAGCAGCTGCAGAAGCAAGCGGCGAGCCTGTCCGTTCCGATTCTGGATGCCAACCGCTTTTTGGCCATGGTCGGCTACTATTCGCATCCCCTGGTGCGGCAATAAGCGGCAGCGGTACCTGCCCTCCGCGAACCCCGGGATGTTGAAAATGATCCGGCCGCGCTTAGCTGTCCCGCGCGACGGAGCGCGGTTCAGGTCGTGGTCTTCCTTTCCAGGATGAGGGCATACCATGAACCCGCGATTGGACAAAACCTTTGCTCAGGCACGCGGCGCCCAGCGCACGGTTCTATGTCCATTCCTGACCGCGGGTTATCCGCACTTGGACCACCTGCCCGCGATGCTGATGGCGTTGCAACAGGCGCCGGTGGGCTGCATTGAGCTGGGCTTTCCCTTTTCCGATCCCATTGCCGACGGGCCGATCATCCAGGAAAGTTTCCGGCTGGCGCTGCAGCGGGGCGCCACAATCAAAGGGATCTTGGCCACGGTGGCCCAGGCCCGGCGGAACGGATTGCACTTGCCGCTGGTGGCGATGGCGAGTTTCAGCATTCTTTTTCGCTACGGTACAGAAGAATTCGTACAGGCTGCTGTCGAAGTCGGCATCGACGGCCTGATCCTGCCCGATGTACCGCTGGAGGAAGCGGCCCCGATTGTACGGACCGCTGCCGCACGGGACCTGGCCGTGAGTCTGCTGATTGCACCAACCACTTCGCCCGAGCGCCGGCGGCGCATTGCTGAACTATGCACCGGTTTTGTCTATTATCTTTCCGTCACGGGCATCACCGGGGAGCGCGCCCAGCTGCCGCCGGATTTATCTGCGAATCTGACCCAGCTGCGCGGTCTGACCCAGCGGCCCATCTGCGTGGGGTTTGGCATATCCCGGCCGGAACAGGTCCGATCTCTGCGCGGCATCGCGGACGGCGTGATTGTTGGCAGCGCGTTGATCCGCCGCCTGCAGGAGGATGCCGCCGAAGTCGCGCCGGATCCGGTCCGGACAGTCGGTGCGCTGGCGGCCCAACTGGCCGCGCCCCTGCAGGAACCATGAATCTCACGCAGACCATCGTGGCGATCAGTTCCCCACCGGGTGCGGCATGGCGGGGCATCGTGCGTCTTTCCGGTTCACAAGCGTGGCCGATGGCGCAAGGCCTGCTGCGCACGCCGGTGGCGGCGGAGGCTTATCGCTGGCGCGAGGCTTGGTTGAAAACACCGCCGTTACCAGCAGGGGTCGTCTTTTTTCAAGCTCCGAAGAGTTTTACGGGGCAGGATGTCGCGGAGCTTCACCTGCCCGGTTCCAGTTCCCTGTTAACAAGAATTCTACGCTGTCTGCAGGCGGCCGGAGCGCGGCTGGCGGAACCGGGTGAGTTTACCGCCCGCGGTTTTCTGAACGGCAAATACGATCTTACCGAGGCGGAAGGTATCGCCGCCACCATCGCGGCGCGGAGCGCGCAGCAACTGCGTGCAGCCGCCAGCTTGCGCCACGGCACATTGCATCGCTGGGTCGCCGCTCAGAGCGAGCAGTTGGCGGATCTTTTGTCCCTGGTCGAAGCTGGTATTGACTTCAGCGATGAAGCCGGCGTGTCGTTCCTCAGTTCCGCGGAACTGCGCCGGCGCCTGGCGGCGTTGCAAACGCGGATTGCAACCTTGCGCCGCCACGCCGGCACGTGGGATATGCTGCAAGCACTGCCGGCGGTCATGTTGTTGGGCCGCCCCAACGTGGGAAAAAGTTCCTTGCTTAATGCGTTAAGTGGTCAAGGCCGCGCCTTGATTGCGCCGCAGGCGGGCACCACGCGCGATGCGCTGCAGGCGCTCCTGACCACACCCCAGGGGCCGGTGCTGCTCTGGGATCTGCCAGGGATTGAAAATCCGGGGAAGGATTTCTCGGCGCTGACGGAACCGGTTCGGCGCCAGGCGCTGCTGGCGGCGGATGTCATCCTGTTGGTGCTCGACGACTTGGATACGCCGATCGGGGTGGCACGATTGCTGGCGGAAGTGGCCGATAGCGACGCCTGGAAAATTCTGGTTCGCAACAAGATGGATCTGCCGGATGGACTGCGGACGGCGCCCGACAATTCTCCCGCCGACTTTATTCAGGTTAGCGCGCTGACCGGAGCCCATCTCGCCTCCCTGCGTGCTTTGATCGGGCGACGGGCCAGACAAGAGAGGCCCTTGGCCCGGCAGGTGATGACCTTAAACGCCCGCCATCACGACGCCCTGGCGCGTGCGGCCACCGCCTTGGCCGGCGCTGCCGCCACCCTGGGCGGCGCCGTGGATTTCGACCCAGGGGCGTCCGCGGCCGAGGCCGAGGCGCCTGACGCCGCGGCGGCCGACCGCCAGGTGTTTGCCGGTCGAGAACATCTTCTCGAAGCCGGCCTGAAAATGCCCGCGGCGCCGGCCCCTTCTTCCACGACCGTGGAGCAATCTCCGGAACTGATCGCCGCGGATTTACGCGCCGCCCTGGACGCTCTCGCTGAGATCAGCGGGGCCATCAGCACCGATGAAGTCTTGGGCCGGATATTCAGCACCTTTTGCGTCGGCAAATAAGACCGGCTTCCGCGGGCCCGCCGGCTCACGCCAGCGTTAGAGCATTTTTCATTCGTTCCTAGCGACAATAAAGAAATAAGTTAAGATGGCTTTTCGACAAGGAGGTCGATGGTCATGGTCTATGCGATGGAATTTCGACGCGCGGTGGCGGCGGCGTATGAGGCCGGCGAATCCTCCGCCGAGGTGGCCGAACAGTTCCCATGCAGCGCGTCGTGGGTGCGACGGCTGATCCAGCGTCGCCGGGAGACCGGCTCGCTGGAACCTCGTCCGCGTAAACTGCCCGATAACCGTAAGCTTTCCGAGCAGGATTTACGTCAATTGCGGGAACTGATTACCGCCCATCCGGATATGACCCTGGGGGAGTTGGCGGCGGCCCTGGAGACGAAGGTATCGGTGCCGACCATCCATCGGGCTACGAAGCGGCTGAAGCTGACTTTAAAAAAAAGTCGGCGCATGCCTCCGAACAGCAGCGTCCGGATGTCCAAGCCGCGCGGGCCTGCTGGTTCGCGCAATTCCGGGCGGTGAAGGCCGCGCCGCTTGTATTCATCGATGAATTCGGTGCCACCACCACCATGCAGCGTACCCGGGGCCGGGGTCTGCGGGGCCAACGGGCGGTCGGCTACGTGCCGCACGGCCACTGGAAGCTCCTGAGCACCGTGGCCGCGCTGACGGTTCGCGGTATCGTAACCGCCATGAGTTTCGACGGGGCCACCGATACCCCCACGTTTGTTTCTTTCGTGGAGCATTTCTTGACGCCGGTCTTGCGTCCCGGGCAAGTGGTGATGCTGGATAACCTGGCGCCGCATAAATCCTCCCGGGTGGAGGCCTTGATCGCGGCGGCAGGGGCGCGGGTTCTCTATTTGCCGCCGTACTCCCCCGACTATAACCCCATCGAAAACGCCATTTCGAAAATGAAGACGGTGCTGCGGCGAGAGGCCCGGTGGGATATCAATGGACTTTACGAATCTCTCGGTCACGCCATCGGCGCCCTCACCCCCACCGACGCCCAATATTTCCTACGCCACTGTGGATACCTCGCTATGAACGAATGAAAAAAGCTCTAGCGTGGCAGCCGTCCCTATCCGGCGTTCCGGTCGATTAGATCTCTGCCTGTCGCCGTGCTCGCCCGTCCTGCTGTGGCCTGGTGGGGCGAAATCCATGTTATCGAAAAAAATCCGCCAGCGTCGCGCTGATGACTTCCTCGACCGCCTCGGGCGAGCCTTGTGCCTTCATCACCCGGCAGTGGTCAGCGCACCGCCGGGCATATTCGAGAAATCCTTGCCGGACCTTTTCGTGATACGTCTGGACGCGCTGTTCGATGCGGTCTTGAAACAGGCCGGTCTGCGGGGAACCGCGGCGTTTGCCTTTGCCGCCAGGTCCATGGAGGCGTCCCATTGCCACCGCCACCGGTAAGTCCAGGATGAGCGTCAAATCCGCTTGCAAATTTTCCGTCGCGGCACCCGCCACCGCCACGATATCCTCCAGCGGCAGCCCGCCACCGGCGCCCTGATAGGCGATGGTGCTGCTGACATAGCGGTCGGCCAGCACGCAACAACCGCGGGCCAGGGCAGGTTTGATTTGCTCCTGCACCAGTTGTGCCCGACTGGCCATATAGAGCAACATTTCCGTCCGCATATGCAGTCCTTCGCCGCGCGAAGTCAGCAACAACTTGCGGATTTCTTCGCCGATGGATGTTCCGCCTGGTTCGCGCACCTGGCATACCTGCACTCCAGCGGACCGAAGCCGCCCGGTCAGACGGTCGCACTGTGTGGTTTTACCGCAACCGTCAATGCCATCGAACACGATAAATTTGCCCGTCAACTTCGAGGCGCCGGTCTGCGTTCCCCGCCCCGACGGGTCCGCTGTCGCCGCATCCGGCGATAAGCGCGGATGCTGCGCAACTGTCGCCACACGTCCTGAATTCTGCTCGTTCATCGACATCTCGGAAAAACCAAGCTGATGCTACGGCCCTACCCCTGGCCGGTCAATGGCCAAAATGGGCATGACCATTTTCCGGCCGGGCTGGAGGCGGTAAGGGACTGTCAATTAATAACCTAAGGGGCCGCCAAAAAAAATAACCTGGACAAGTATAGCGCAGGGATTTTGGCCGCTGGCGAGGCGCCAGCGACAAGCCTACCCCGCCCAGGGGGTCTATAAGGAGCGGGCAACGAAGCCAGCTGCCAAAAGAACCAGCCAGATTGTGTAGGTTATTCCTTGGCAGCCCCTAAGCGACGGGTCTTGGGCGTCCGCGCAGGGCCACAACCGGCGCTGACGCTGGGGGCTGTGAAATACACACGTCCTTTCATCGCCCGGCGTCCCGGTCCAGGAGTCGCCGGGGAAACCGCGCCGGGGGCGGGGCTAATCGTGCTTTTGCTCTTGCCCCTGCTCCTGATCGACAGGCCCTCGACCAGGAACGGGAGCGGGATCAGGAATCGGAAACGAACCTTGTCCTCATCCGTAGGTGTCCGCGGAGCATGGGCGACTTTCGCGACAGCCGTGCCGGGATGCGGGTGGCGGGGCAGCATAAACTGTCACAGGCTCGGGAAAAATGCACTTGACACGCCTTGTGAAAAATGGTACAAAGTAGGTTTAGCTGTTGTGGGTGGAGAAAAACCCTCTTGCCTTGTGGCAAGGACGCACGCCGACAACCGCGACAAGCTGGCAACCGCCGCCACCTCGATGGAGGCGCTTCGGCGGCGAGGGAGCACAGGGCGAATAGAATATAGGTGGCTCCACGGAGCGTCCCGTAGAGGTAAAATAAGCTCCTGGGAAGAGGCGTCAGGTTAGGCCGGGTGGATGATGGCTACGGAAAAGTCGCCGGAACCCCGGCCGGAAGATGCAGCCAAACTCCCAGCGGCGGGAGCACGCCGTGCGTTGCAGCGATTGGAGGAGCATAACGCTCGTCAGATGGAAGCGGAACGTCAGACCGGAGCCAGTGAGCCGGGCCGGTCGTTTGGCGGCTTAGCCCGTTTCACGGCGATGGGTTTTGAATTTTTCGGCGTTCTGCTGATTTTTGGTTTGATCGGCCAGTGGCTGGACAAAACGTTCCACTGGCCGGATATAGCCACCGTCGTGGCCATAACAATAGCGTTTATCGGCGAGATGTATCTGCAGATAAAAACGCTTCTGCGAAAGAAAAAATAAGAATGATGGCAGCATCCGCGAGCAACCCCGTGCGCCCCTTGTATCTGCGCGCCAGCCTCCTGGCGACGCCAATCTCTGCGACCGTGGCGGTCGCCCTGCTGGCCATGGCCATATTGCCGCTGGTCCACCGTCCCATTTATCCGATGGAAATGCTTCTCGCCGCGGCCATCAACGTCATCGTCGGGCTGCTGGCTATCGCGCCGATGACGTTGCTGATTGGATGCCCGCCTGTGCCTCTCTTGCGCTGCGCCGTATTCGCCAATTTAATCCGTTTGGTTGGCATGGCTTTCGGGGCGGTGCTGGTAGTGTGGCTCGGGCCGGCGGACTGGGACAAGACGGCCTTGTTGCTGTGGCTGGTGTTCTTTTATTTCGCACTGTTGATCGCGGAAAGCATAGTCGGATCGTGGGTGATCAAGCACGCCGTGGCGGGAGCGAATATCGCGCCGGAATAATCGGCCCACGGATGCCGGTTGACGCCGCAACCGGCGCCGCTTTCCTGCGTCGGATGCCGTGGCTTCGCCAGTGCGCCTGGCTGCGAATGCGGGCGGTGGTTTTCGGGTAGGAATTGGATGCACGATATTTTCAGCATAACGAGGCGCGGCTTTCCGCTGGCTGACGCGGGCGTTCTGAACAGCGTCACACCCCACCGGCTGATCGCGCGCGCTCTGTTCAGCCTGTGGGGGCATCCGGTCTATTTTACCAATGATATGCTCATGCTCATCGTGGCGGCCACGTTGATGATGGTTGTTTTTCCGTATATGGCGCAGCGGCTCAAACGCGATCCCGTGCCGCGAGGGATTGTCAATTTTCTGGAAGCGATGCTGGATTTTCTTCGCCGGGAGATTTTTGATCCCATGCTGGGACGTTTTTCGCCGCGTTTCACTCCTTACTTATGGACCTGTTTTTTTCTGATACTCTTCTGCAATCTCCTGGGGATGCTGCCGCTGAATGAAATTTTTGACATCATCAACTATTACACGGGGTGGCGCATTCCGGAGTTCTGGGGTGGGGCCACCGGCAATGTTTCCATGACGGCCGTGCTGGCGTTGTGCACCTTTGCGACCGTGCATGTCTCCGGCCTGCTGGAACACATTCGCCTCGCCCGGCACGGAGCCAATCCCGCCCACCACGCCCCCCAGCCGCCTGTCGCCGCC
>JAKCCC010000065.1 GCA_021838985.1 Planctomycetota bacterium | reverse complement strand
TCGGGATGGGCGGCCGCCAGCGGGCCATCACGCCTCACGCGCGGGCTGAACCACAAGCTGGGGCGCAGTTTCCGTTGGCGGCACACGGCCACAAACCCCTTCGGCCCCGACGGAAACCGCCCGAAGTCCCACGCCGTCCGTGGATCGGGGAAGAAGGCGTCGATATCCGGATCAGGGAAAACGTCCGGGAATCCCGGCCCAGGTTTTTTGGCCAGCGGCTGATATCCGTGGTCAAGCTGGAATACCCCGCCACCCTGGCACTGGCTGACAGTGTCCATACGGCGCAGAAGGATCGCCTCGGTCGGAATGTGGAACTCCTAGGTGAAGAAATGCCACGTGCAATATAGCGGCTCGCGGTCCAGCCGGCGCTGCGGCCCGCTGAAGCGCTGGCTTTGCGCCAGCTCGTCCATGTACAGTCGATAGACGCCATCGGGGGGGCTGCTAAACGCACAAAAAAAGATCGATTCCAGGACGGTTTCTCCACCGGGCGGCGCGGTTTCACGGCCACCACCGGTCCAGACGAATTCACTGGAGTAACTAAGCAACCGCCCCCGTTCACGCGGCAGGTCCAGATGCCAGGTCAACAGATGGCGGCGCTCTGTGAAAGCGCCTTCGGCCAGCCATAATTGCCCATGGGACACACCGAGCAGCAGCAGGGGAATAGAGGAGCAACCCGGCTGGCCGATTTGCTCCTCGCAGGTAGGCAGGGGGCGCAGAAAGGGATAGGTTACCCGGCAATGCGGCAAACGCTCGTAGCGTAGATTATTCATATGGCCGTAAACCAACAAGCCTGGCGAACCTCGCCCGAGTTCAGGATGAATGGGGCCGGCAGCATTCGGCGCGGGCGCGAAACCGTAGCCATCGAAAGACACTTCCTGCCGACGGCGGTTGCACAGCACGGGTGTTACGACCCATCCATTGCCAGCGGGTGACGGCGCGGCGCTTAGGCGAGCGGAAAGTCCCTCCGCCAGATCTGCCAGCCAATGAATACCGCGATCGGAATTGGCTTGGCCCTCGCCAGACCGGGCGGTGAGCCGTTGGGTGCCGATTCGCAGGTAAAACTGCAATCCCTGCCAGCCGAGTTCCGCTGACGGATCAAGCAAATTCAAGCCGCCCTCCGGCGAAATCGCCGTCCCTAATTCCCGTGGCGTTACGCCGGTCATTTTCATAGCTGATGCCTCGTGAAAGCATGGCGGCAGACGTATCCGCGCGCAATGAAGAACTCCCTTTTCGCCGGCACCGCATAGAAACTGTCAACCGTCAGGTATGGACCCGGATCGCCGTGCAGGCAGATACACAAGCCCTGTTTAGGTTGGTGGTCGCGGTAGATCGACTCGATAACCGGCCCGTCGATATGGCCACGGAACCGTCCCGTCAACGCCGCGATCCGCGCCGCGCGCGGCTGCGAGTTATAAGCGAAGGTGGAGCGCGAAGGGAGCCTTTGTTTGGCAGCGCAACGCATGGCCCGGCATTGATAATGGTTGCTCCGCGTGATTAGATCGCGGCACTGAATCGCCTCGACTCGGCCCGGCATACCTTCGAGCCCCCATACTTCGCCGGTAGCGTCGGCCAGGAGAAAGATGAAACAGCCCGCGTTGCGGGTGCGCCGCACCAAGGCGACCGCAGCGGCGCAATCACGGCAGGTCAGGATACCGGCGACGAGGGTATAGGTGGGCACACCAACCCGCGGCTCCACGAGGCTGGGGCGCACGCCGGAACTGGTCCAGACCACCGCCAGGCCGTGCTCGTTGATACCGGCGGCGGCCCAGCGGCCTGGCAGGGCGTAGGTCAGCGTGGCGGGGGTGGCATCGGTGCGCAATCGCAACAAACTTACCGCCGGATAAAGCATTGGCGTGTCGTCATCCCAGCTCTGCGCGATGATGGCGGAACCGTCCCGCGTCGCCGATCCCGTGGCGCCCATCGCCGTGCAGTGGCGCATATGACCGTATTCTTCGAAAAGCTGGAGCGCCATCAACTCGGGCGGTGGCAGGCGGCTGCCCACCGCGACGCCGAGCAGGAACTCGACTACCGGCCGCTCCCACCGGCGCAACACCTGCCAACATTCCCGCGCATAATGGCGCCGACGAGAAGTCAGCCCTTTGGGAATATGTTTTAGAGCCTCGCGCAGTAACACCGCTTGCTGTTCGCCATAACTCTTGCCCGCGGCGCGGGGTGAGCCGCGAAACTCGAGGATGGGGTGAACACTCGGTAGCAAGGGCATCCTCACCTCTTTTGCCATTGCAACACAAAATCCACGGTAGCGGCGGAAACCGGTTCAACCGAATCGTACCGTACGTGGTCGAATTCGTTAAACCCACTGGAATAGTTATGCACCACTTCGCTCGGATGTACGCCGGCCCGCAGGGCTACCCCCCCCGCCGGCTCCGGTGCGATGGTCAGGCTGGGGTCGTCGCCAAAACGGCACTCCAGGTCTGATAACAACTTCACCCCGAAGTCGCGGCGGCCATGAAACAGCCAGGACAGTTGGTGGGGTTGGTCGAACACCACCTGATCACGGCAGATGATGCGGCGTTCCAGGCCGACCTGTAGTTCCCGAGTATAAACAGCCATGCCCAGTTCCTCCGGGTAGGCCGGCTTGAGGTCCAGCCGGATCAGGCCGGTGCCGGTGGCGTCATCGAAGTGCGCAGACTGAATCTCCTGGCCGGGATGCCGCCAGGAAGGAATCGACATGGGATAACCGATATCGCCGATTTGGCCGCGATCATCCACCAGCAGGCAGCTGCGCACCTTCGTGTGCAAGCGGTAGACCGAGTCCGGGGTGGCCAACAGCGGCGTGGCACCACGGAATACCACGAAATGTCCCGCGCCTACCTCCGTGGTCATGCGATCGCATGGCCCCGGCGCATGCCGCCAGGCGTGATAACCACACCATGGTCCGCAACGCAGGGTCAGCGTAACATCCTGCCGGGGATCGTGATAATGGGCGACGCCGGAGTCCGGGTAATGGGTCAGCCGCACCGGCGCCACGGCGGGCGCCACTGGCCGCACGGACGGATCGTAAGCCAAAAAGGCCCACAACACGTCTTCGTGCGCTGGAGCAAGATGTCGGGGCTTATCCGCGTAGACCCTCTGGGCCGCCGGCGTGCGCCGCAGGCGCTCGACCAGGGCGGCGGCGCGCCTGTCGCCATATTTCACCGCGACCTGATTGAAGAACGTTTCGGCGTAGTGCAGCGGTACGACGTCGTACCCACCTTGGTCCGGAGCCGTCAGCAGCACCGGGGCTTTCTCGTGGAGCATATCCTGGATAAAGCCCACAATCGGCCGGAATGGACCGCTATCCAGAATGTCCTCGCCCGTCAGCGCCAGCAGTGTCGGTCTGAAGTGCGTCAACTCATTGAGGTAGAGATAAGGAAAGCCGTAGGAACTGGGAGGGATAGCGCCATCGCGCGGCATGGCCGTGATGCTGCGCCGCCACCGCGGCAGCGCATAAGACGCCCAAAGCCGGGCCTCCGGAACAAGTCCCAGCAGATGCAATACCGCCGTCGCGTAAGCGCCCAACGATACGCGCCCATGGTCCTGGAGCACTGAACCGCCCCAATAGCCGCGATTAAGTAAGGCCAGGTCGAAAAAGATTCCCGCTTGCAAGCGCAGCTTTTCTACCAACCGCTGGCGAAGGTTCGGATCGAGCTCTTCCTCGTTGAGCATATGATACGCCCAAGCCAGAAAACGCAGTGTCCGGCTAGCCTGTATGTCGCCGTTATGACTGTATCCTTCCGGATCGGGATTGCTCCAGGCGGGCAGGGCGATGGTTTGTTCAAGAATCTTCCTGGCCCGTTCCAGGGCGCCAGCGCGAGCATCCAGTTTGTGGGCGGCAATCAGCAACGGCAGGTGGTCGGCTTGGGGCTGCGGATTCCCGAGCACCCAATCGAAAGCCTCGGTGAGCGCTTGCCGATAGGCCGCGTGCGTGGTGTTGAGCCGCCGGTGCTGCTCGCCCCAGAAAGCCGGTTGGCGCCACGCGGCCACAGGAACGTTGCCCTCCGCGTCGCGCCACTCACCGGACCGGTCGATCAAGCGGTCATCCGGATCAGTTTCCAGGCAGGCCGATGTCCAACGGACGCGGTCGGGCCGATAGGGCGCCAGCCGTAACTCATGCTCACCGGCGCAATCCAGGTAGAACGCCATGGCGCCGCGGAAGCGGCGGCGCTGTAAATCTTCCAGCGATACCCGCTGAAAGAACCATAAACCAATCCTGCGGCCGTCCACTGAAACCCAGTATGCCGGCACCAGCGGTTTAGACGTGCCCAGCGCAAAGTCCCACGGGCCGGTGCGCTCGCCGTGATTGTGGTAATCGTGCAGGTTAACGTAGAGCTGTTCCCAGTCGAAATCCGAAGCATCCAGCACGCCGGAAAACTGGTACAGCCCCGGCGGGGCCGAAAAACGCAACACCAATTCGTTCTCAACTGCGTGCAGCAAAGGCAGGTCTTTCAGACCTTCGATCGTGCAGGTTGCCCGGATGGCCTGATCGGTGAGGGTGGTGTCCACAGCGTGGTAGCTCCTGCCATTAGCGTCCATCAGCGTTCATTAGCGGTTCAGCGTTCCATTCGCGTTTATTCGCGTTCATCAGCGTGTATCAGCGGTTCGGCCGCCGCGGACCATGCTGGTACAGCCAGCGGATTTCCTTTGGGGCCAGTGGGCGGTTGAAGACCAGCAGTTCATCGAGCAAACAACGCTGTTTTGGCGCCAGCGGGTGTATATCCAAATGACCCGGCGGGCCATGGGCATTGGGAAAACCGGTGGCGGCGAGATTGACTTGGACCGGCGGCTGGCCATCAAGCGAGAACTGCAGGGATTCCGACCGCCAATTTGTTACCAGCAAATGCCATTGGCCGGTTTTCCACCGCAGCGAGTTGCCTTGCTCGGCGCAGTCGACCTTGCCTTCGAGGCCGGCGTAAGCATAGACGATCTCGCGGTTTCCCGGCGTTCCCATTCGCGCCAGTGTCAGCACGCGGCCATGATCACGAACCGTCAAAAAGAAAAGGTACGGTACCTGTTTTTTACTGCGCCGCCAGTGGTAGGCGCTGATCCAAACCGCCAGGGCGCCGGGGCGGGACAAATTGACATTGTGCCGCGCCTGATAGCTGACGGCGTCCCAGTTGACCGGCGATTCCGGCGTCAACAGGGCGTGGCCACACAAGCCAGATTTGAGGACGACCGCCCCCTCGGCCACGGCCGGCTGGCCGTTACCGCGGGACATGTCGGCGATTAAAGGCAGATGATCGAAACTTAGGTAGAACGTGATCGCGTGATTAAACTTCGCCAGCGCCGGGTTCGGGGACGATATGGGATAAGGCCGCGCCACGGCGCCGAGGCAGAGCGCTGGGACGGCGCCCAACACCGCCGCGGCTAAGGCCCAAGAGCCGCAGCGCCGCAGTCTGCCGGATAGGGACCGAAACCAGTTCCACCACTGTTTTACCGTCGGCACGGGCACCTCATTTCACCAGCAAAACCGCGAAATCGTGCTTTTTCAAACGCAGCGCCACGACCCCATCGGGCGCGACGTGCGCGGCCTGCCGCGTTTCCAGATTTGTGGCCGTCAAGCGATTCGGCAACTGCAGAATGCTCGTCTCCGGCTGCAGGCGAATCTCGCCGCCATGACCCCAATCGCATACCACGATCAGGGCCTGGCCCGCTTTGCTTAAAATGATCGATGAGGTCTTATCGCCTGTGACCTTCATCGGATAACCAGTCCGCCAGTAATTCCACACCTTCACCGCCGGCGTGCCATAGCCGAATTGCACCATGCGCTGGTAGTTGTTCCAATAGGCCGGGTAGCCATCCCATATCTTCAGTTCAAAGGTCAGCAAGACGCCGGCCTCCGTCCGCTGCACCCAGGCCATTTTTTTCGGATCGGACGTGCCGCTGTTCTCCGACAGCACCACCGGCACATTACCAAATTGCCTTCCGATGCTTTCGGTGAGGATAAAAGGCCGGCTGAAGCGGTCCTGGTAATCAGCGTCGCCATTGTGCATCTCCCAGTCCAAATCTTGGCGGGCAAAGGCCAGGATGGGGGCGATAGCCGTGTTGGTCATGTGCACCATATTGGTGTTGGGCTTACCGAGTTCTTGATCCAGCACAGCCGTGCGGCGGATAAGGGCGCGCATGTCCCACAATCCCGCCGACGGCTGGACGTAGCCGTCGGGCAGTCGATAGGCATCGGTGCAGACGGTATGGAAGTCCGATTGTAGAAAGATATCATCCCAATAGATTCCGTCATCAAAAGTGGTGAGCATCTTCCGATAATACCACATGGCGTAGTCTCGGAAGCTTTTCACCGGGTCTAAATCGTAGGCAACCGCGCCTCCGTAAGGCCACCGATGGGTCGGGAAGGCGTTGCGATCCCACTCGTCCAGGAAGGTTTGGCCTTCCGGCGTGTCGAAACGAACACCGCGCGAATTGGTATAGATCAACACGCCCTCGGGGCGGTTCGCCAGTTCGCCGAACGCGTACTCCACGGAGGCCCGGTACGCCCGGCGAAAGTACGCCTGGCTCTTCTTGGTAGAATATTTATAGTCGGCCAACCACTTCTTGATAAACGCGGGGTCGATCTTTCCCGTGCGCCGCGCCGCGGCAAGTTGCCGGTAAATGCTGAAATCCTGGCCGCGCGGGTAAACGTCGGAAAATCCGGTAAGCGCTCCCCAGTAATAGCAAGCACCGAGAAAAACCTGGCCGTAACCGCCCGGCTCCGTTCTTCCATTGAGCGTCCATAATCGCCAATTGGGGGGCATCGGCTTGATCGGCGTGGCCTGAAAACCCAGCACAATCCGATGCAGCGCCTTAAGCCGTGTCGGTTTGGCCACCAGGTTTAAGCGCAATCCCAGCGTGCCATCGGCCTTCCGCACCAATTCCTGGCAGGGCGTTTTGGCCTGGAAATCCACCCAGCCGCGGTCGTTGTCCCCAAACACCGCCACGCCGCGTTCTGGCCCGCCCAGCCATATATACGGCACGTACGAACCGATAATGCTGTTGCGCGGCGCCTCGCGGCCGTTCCACACTTGGCCCGGTCCCAGCGGCGTCTTACCGGCATAATTGAAACGCAGGCCATCGGTGCACGCGGTCATCAACGGCATAAGCCGATTCACCAAGGGTATCACCAACGCCACCGAGTCGAGTTTTTCCGTCGTCGGCGCCAGGGTCAGCGTGGTTTTCATCAGACCGTCGTAATCCCACACGCTGTGGGTCGAGCCTTTCAGCGGCCCGGCGGACCAGCGGGCCAGAGCCACCACCTGCGTCGGCTTGATTGAGGTGAATTGTATCTTTCCCTTTCCCACGAATCGCTTGCCGCCGGCGCGAACCACGATTTGCATAGCGCCGTCCAATAAGTTCTTTCCCTTGGCCTGCACCTGGCTCCATAGCCCCACGCCGTTCATCGTATAGTGGCGCAGCACAGTGCTCACCACATCGTCATGCACCTGGATCGGCGTAAACGGAGGAACCACCAGGTCCGACTCGCCTAATTTGTTATGTTCCCACGGAAAATGGTAACGCACGAACGGCAACAGTTGCGGCTTGGTATGCAGCCCTTCCAAGTTTACCGCCAGATCATACTTGCCATCCAGCGGCGGCAACTTCCACTGGTCGATCCGCGTCACGTACCGGCGCGGCGGCGGCATGGTCGTGGCAGCCACAATCCGGCCCGTTTTTTGATCCCGCACCTGCAACGCCACCCCGCTCACCTTCGCGCGAGCAGCCAGGCCGCTTAAATTCACGCGCACCTGCAGCGTGTTCTGATAAGGGTAATAGGCGAAAGCCGTGTCGATGCGCTTGTTGGCGCCCTGGTTCACAACCCAGAGCTGGGCGGGGCGGTTGATCTTCCACTGAAAACCGCGCTGGTAGAAGATCGTCTTGCCGTCAGCGGAACCAACCTCGATATGGGTATAGATGGGCTCGTCCGACATCGCCGCCGGGCGCAGCGAGATCATTTTCGCCTCATGGGGCGCCAGGGCCAGCGTCTGCGTTTGCGTCGTCGGTCGGCTGTTTTGCGGCACAATCACGACCGAAGTACGAATCTTCAGCGGCGTGGCGAGCGGATTACGAACGGATATTTTGATATGCGCCGGGCGGTCAGGCTGGTCCTGCAACTGCAACGTTTGCACCACCGGCGCCCGTGGGTTCCAAGTAACCAGTGGCATGGTGGCGGGGTTCGCAAAATCGCCGCCCAGTGGCGACCATTGGGAATAAAACCACT
>JAKCCC010000064.1 GCA_021838985.1 Planctomycetota bacterium | reverse complement strand
CCAGCGCGGGCCACTCTCATCTAAAACCGGTGTGCCGGTACAAGGCGGGCGGCCGACTTTCAATGGCCAAGCGCCACCCGGGCCAGATCTCCCAAGGCGACGCTTCGACCGGGGGCTATGTACGGCGCCGCGGCGCCAGGATGGTAGCGCCAGACTCACGCGCCGCCAAGCGGCGTCAAAATTTATTGGCCTGAATATAATCGGTCTGGCCAGAAAGAAAATTCACCAGGTTCCGGGCGGCGCGCAGGCCCTGGCGCTGGACGCTTTCCAAGGTCCGGCTGCCAATATGCGGGGTGACCACGATATTGTCGACTCCGGTGAAGGGATGATCCGGCCGGATGGGTTCCTGCTCCAGCACATCCGTGCCGTAACCATAAAGTTGGCCGGAGCGACACGCGGCGGCGACATCTTCCTCCACCACGAGGGCGCCGCGGGCGGTATTGATTAAGATCGCCCCTTTTTTCATCCACGCCAGGGTTCGCTGGTTGATCATATGCCGCGTGGTGTCCGACAAATTGGTGTGCAGCGATACGACATCCGCGACGGGCAAGAGCTCTTCTAGCGCGGCCATGCGCCGCACCTGGTATCGTGCGGCAAAGGCCGTGTCAAAATGTGCGGACAGCGCGATCGGCTTCATACCGAATGCGATCCCGCGTTGTAATACTTCTTTACCAATCCTGCCCATACCTACCACGCCCAAGGTTTTGTCCCGCAACTCACAACCCGTCCGCCGCTGCCAGCGGCCGGCTTTCACGGCACTCAGGTGGGGCCAGAAATGCTTCGCCACCGCCACCATCAGGCCAAAAGTATGCTCCGCCACCGTGGTTTCATTGACGCCGGGGGTAAACAACACCGGGATGTGGCAGGCCGTGGCATGATTGACATCGATGGAGTCCAGCCCGATACCGTATTTGGCGATGACTTTCAACTGGGGCCGATAGGCATCAATCACTCGCGCTGTAATCTGGTCGTCGCCGTTGAGCAGACCGTCGAACGGCCCCTGGCGGGCGTGCCACTCCAGGAGTTGCGCTTCGGTTAACGGTCCCCGCGCTTTAACCGTGGTAAAACCCGGGGCCTGGAGCACCTCGTGATGCGGTCCGGGAGTGTCCTGAAAACTGGTCGTGGTCAGAAGAATCCGGGGCATGGTAAAGACTCCGATCAAACGAACAGCGGCCGCAGGTGCCGCTCGAATAAATTATGCGTCACCTGGCGCCCGATCGCGTCAGCGTGCCGCTGCAGCAGGTTTTCCCACCGGTCTTTCCGCTGGGCCGCCAGTTTATAGCTCACGTGCAGAAGTTGGCGCAGGTCGGCGTTGAATGCTGGAGCACCCGGTTCATGCCGGATGGCGGCGGCAAAATCGGCGCCGCTCCAACCGGCTACTGTCGCCGCCCCTGGCAGCCGCTGGCGCCGAATGTCGATGACAGCCGCATACGGCGCGCAGAGTTCGTCCAGGCGGGTCAGCGCCTCACTATAAATCTCACGCACGAACACCAGGCCATCCGCATCGGCCTCGGCCACCGCGGCGACTTCTTCCAGCCAGGTCGTGCCGGCGGTTTTGAGATGCACCCCGGCGCCATGTTTTTCCAAACAGCGCCGGAGCGGCCGATAGATTGAAAATTTGTCGCTGCCGGAATGGACGCTCAATTTAAGATTTTTCGGCAAGCCAAAACGCGGTACGGCCCAAGCGATAATCGCCAGATCGTCATTAAATTCTTTTTCCAACTGCCGCACATCGCCCACGTAATCCACGCCTTTATTGAAGCGGCCCGTGAATTTCGGGGCGATGGTCTGCAGCGGCACCTGTTCCGCGGACAGGGCCGCCAAAATGAGCAGCAACTCCGCCGGCGTTTGCGGTTGCTCCGTTTCATCCATCGAGACTTCGATGATCGCCCGCCCCGCCCCCCGGGCTGCCGCGATGCGCCGGTAGACCCGACCAGCCTCCTGCACCGCGGCCAGATACTGCCGGCCAATTTTTATGAGGAGCGCCTCGTCCAGGCGCAGGGGCACCGATAAATCAGCGATAGCCGGCGCCCCGCAAAGCTTCCGGTTGGCCCGGACGAATTCACCCAGCGCGGCATCTACTGGCGGGCGATGAATGAAATCCGCCACATCAATGGTGAAAAAGTCGCAGGGCGTCAAAAATCGGTCCACCGTGCTTAACCCGATGTGATCGGCATCCACAAAATACGACTCGCGCCAGCCCAGGGCCGCCACGGCCGCATCCGCCTCCGCCCGCACCGCCGCCGGGTCAGTCTTAACGATCAGGTGTTCACGGTTGGATTTATTCCATACGGGCGTGATGGTTACGCCCCGCCGCCGCGCCTCCACGAACGCCGCCAACTGCGCCCGGCCCTCTTGACCAAAGCGATCCCCTACTCCGAAACTGAATTGGCCCAGTTCCACTCTTAACGCTCCAAAAAAGCCTGGAAATTCCCCGCCAGCAATAGGGCGGCGTCACGCTCCACCTCGGCCCGGGTAATCCGCCGTCCCGTCTGCGCCAGCCGAACGTACATGTCAGCGAGCGCGTCGGCAATCAGGCGGCGGCTGTGCGGCCATTTGTACAATAGCTGATCCAGGATGCGGGCATCGGAATGCTGTGGAATAAAGCTGGTTCCCAGCATTTCCAGCCGCATACGAGTGATCTCATCGATCAGGCTGGGACTATTCAGAAACCACCAGCAGCCGAAGGGCATGAGATTGCGAAATTTGCGGGCCACCACGCACAGCTCATGCTGGTTTTCGCGCGCCAGCATGGTGACCAAGAATTTATTCGCGGGAAAAGCCCGGCATAAATTGGCCACCGTCTGAACGTCGGCCAGGCCGCTGGTGTCCCCCGCCTCACGCAGCGCCGGCTCGGTGCGCAGGCGGGCGCCGATCATCAGTGCCAAAGGCATTTTCCGTGCGGCGCAAACCGGTAACACGGCCTGTTCCAACACGGTCTGGCCAGCCTGCTCCAAGGCCTGGCCCGTGGCTGGATAGCGAAATTCCGGCGGCAGACTGGCCGCGACATAGATGGCCTGCTGGCGATCCAGCCACTCCCCCAGAAAACGTCGCACTTCGGCGAGCGTTGGCGGAGTGGCCGCCGTCTGAACCGCATAGCCCCATTCGGCCAACCTGCCGGCCGCGGCGGGGAAGTTCCGCAGCAACGGGTCGATCCGCAGCACCGCTTTAAAGCGCGGATCCCGGCCCACATCTTTATCCGCCAGCCACCGGCCGCGCTCCGCATCATCAAACACCGCGTTGGTCATAGTAATGCTGGAAACACCGGCCAAATCCATCACCCGATCAATGTATTCATCCGGATCCTGACGGGCGAAGAAGGCTCGATAGCCGTCCAGCGTTTTTTCATTGGGGTCCAACCCCAGCCGCTGTAAGGTGGTTAAGACGCCGCGGCAAGCCTCACTGATCGGCGTGTTTTCCACAAACAGGTAGCGCCAGATATGATCGGCCTGGCGGCTTTTGGGCCAACGAAAAAATTCCGCATAGGACACCTGTGGCGCCGGCGCAGCGCGGAATACTTCCGCCACCAGATAATGGTAGGTAACGAGTTCATCAATTCCCCACAGCATTAGGCCCGCCGGATCGGTCCGCCCGGTCCGATTGGCCACCGGCGTGCCGAACGTGGGCGGATACAGGTGGGTGTGCACATCCCAGATTCGCTGGCGGTTGAGAACCTCCGCGACCACCACCGGCCAATCCGTCAGCGCCAGCGCTTCATAGCTCACGTGCGTTCCTCCCCTGGACCCGTTAACCGATACGGTGCGTGCGTTCGATCCACCCGGTGTCGACCTTAGCCTGTTGAAAATCCTGGTCGCCCATGATCTGGCGATGCAATGGAATGGTGGTTTTCACCGGACCGGCACGAAATTCATCCAAGGCCCGGTGCATGGTGGCAATGGCCGCGGCGCGGGTGGCGCGATGCACAATCAGCTTGCCAATCATGCTGTCATAATGCGGGCTGATCCGGTATCCCTGGCAGGCATGGGTATCCACACGAACGCCCGGCCCCCCCGGCACGGCGAATTCCTCCAGCACCCCGGGACAGGGGGCAAAACCCCGCGCCGGATCTTCGGCATTGATACGACATTCGATGGCGTGGCCGGTGCGGCGGATTTCCGCCTGCGTCACATCGAGTTTTTCTCCGGCCGCGATGCGCAGCTGCCATTGAATCAAATCCTGACCGGTAATCATTTCCGTCACCGGGTGTTCAACCTGAATGCGGGTATTGACTTCCAGAAAATGGAAGTGGCGCTGCGTATCCATAACGAATTCCACAGTCGCGGCGGAATAATAGCCGGCCGCTTGCGCCACGCGCACGGCGGAGGCGCAAAGCTCCTCCCGCGCCTCGTCGGTCAGCACCGGGCAGGGCGATTCTTCGAGAAGCTTCTGGTGCCGGCGCTGCAGACTGCAGTCGCGTTCAAACAGGTGGATCACGTGGCCAAACTTATCGCCCAGAACCTGCACTTCGATATGCCGCGGAGCCTCGTGATATTTCTCAATGAAAACCGTGGAATCTTTGAAGGCGGCTTCCGCCTCCGCCTGGGCGGCCTTAAGCGAGCTTTTCAGGCTGATGTCGTTATGCGCCACACGCATGCCGCGGCCACCGCCTCCGGCCGAGGCTTTGATAATCACCGGGTACCCGATTTTTTGGGCGACGGCCACGGCTTCCTGTTCCGAGGCTACCGGGCCGTCACTGCCGGGAGTTAAAGGAACTTGGCATTCCCGGGCCAGCGCCTTGGCGTCCAGCTTGGAGCCAAGCTTTTTCATCGACTCCACGGAAGGACCGATGAACTCGATTTTGCAACTGCGGCAGACCTCGGCAAAGTGCGCGTTTTCCGCGAGGAATCCGAAGCCGGGGTGGATGGCCTGCACGTCGGCGACCTCGGCGGCGGAAATAATGCGGGGAATGTTCAGATAGCTATCCGCGGCCGGCGCTGGCCCGATGCAAATGGTCTGGTCGGCCAGTTTCAGATAAGGGGCGTCGCGGTCCGCTTCGGAATAAACCGCCACCGCTTCCACGCCCAGCTCGCGGCAGGCGCGGATTATGCGGAGGGCAATTTCGCCACGATTCGCAATCAAGATACGGGAGAACAAGGGGGTTCCTTCAATCCATCGGCGGTCTGTTTTGGGCGAAAAACGCGGCCGCCCGGGGCGACCCTTCAAATTCGGGGTTTTCGGTTTTCAGTGTTCAGTTTTCTGCAGCCAGACCTCTTGTGGGTCGAAAAATTAAGCCTAAAGCCCCATTTATGCCGGTCTAACCAGGAACAGGGGTTGATTGTACTCGACGGCTTGGCCGTTACGGACAAGAATCTTGGCGATAACGCCAGCCATGTCGGCGCGAATCTCGTTAAAGACTTTCATCGCCTCGATAATACAAACGACGGTGTCTTTCTGGATGGCGCTGCCAACTTTAACATACGGTTCCGCATCCGGGTTGGCGGCGCCGTAAAACGAGCCCACCATGGGCGATTTCAGGGGGATTAGATTCTCTTCTTCGTGGGCGGTCGAAATGGCCGCAGCCGAAGCCCCAGCGGGCCGCGCCGCCGGGGCGGCCGGCGCCGCGATCGGTGGTGCACTACCGGGAAGCGTTTCACGCTTCAGCCGGATTTTGGCCTTGTCTTCAGTCAGTTCAATCTCGGAGAGATCATTTTCCGTCATGAGTTTGACCAATTCTCTTACCCGCTTGTTGTCCGTGAAGGTTTCCTTGGCCATGCTGCTGCTCCAGTAATCCTATAAACGGGTCGAATTAAGGTCTTTTGGCAATCGGCTCAACACCCGCGCACCATGCGGTGTAACCAGTACGTCATCTTCGATGCGCACGCCGCCGATGCCGGGCAGATATATTCCTGGCTCCACGGTAAGAACCATGCCAGCTTGAAGGATACCCGTTTCGCGGGCGGAAAGCGAGATTCCCTCATGAATGTCCCGGCCAACGCCGTGGCCTAAGCCATGCCCAAACGCGGGACCGTAGCCGGCTCGGGTGATTATGTGCCGCGCCACCCGATCAATCTGCCGACCCGTGCGCCCGGGGCGAATAGCGTCAATCGCCGCCAGTTGAGCGGTCAACACCACTGCGTAGATTTTCCGGATGATTTCGGGAACCCGGCCGGCAAAAATCATCCTGGTCAAATCGGACCGATAGCCTTGGAATGTCGCCCCCCAGTCCACCAGTAAAGCCATATTCGGCCCAAATTTCACGGCGCCAGGCCGATAATGAGCCAACGCGGCATTAGCGCCTGCGGCCACAATGCTGTCAAAGGCGGCTCCTGTCGCGCCACGGCGGCGCATCTCGTAGGTCAAACGACCGGCGATGTCATTCTCCGTAAGCCCGGGGCGCAGGCGCTTTCGGAGCGCCTCAAACGCGTGCTCCGCAATGCTGACCGCCTGTTCGATAGCTGCAATTTCCTGTTCATCCTTAATATGACGGAGCTTAACCACCAGGTTCGTCACCGCGCGTAGCTTGATTCGCGCCGGCCGCAACACCGCCTGCAAAGCGTGATGCTGCCGCAGGGTAAGGCTTTCCGCCTGCACCGCAATGCTTTTCAACCGCCGCCGAACCAAACGGTGCATAGCTTGAACCATCCCACCCCGTCGTATCACGGTCGCCACCCAGGGACACTCCCGACTAATTTGCTCTTGATAACGGCTGTCGCTGATGAGCCAGGCCTGCCGCGGGGTCAGTAGCAGCCAGGAATCGTCACCCTCAAATCCAGTCAAATAACTGACGTCCGTAAAGCAACTCACCAAAAGTCCATCGCATTTATGCCGGGCGAGCGCAGCGCGTGCCGCCCGCAGGCGGGCTTGAAGGTGCGGTGGCGGTTGCTTCAATGAAATCATGGGTTACCCAGCGCGGCTCGCCGTGGCGACTAAACTACGCCGACAAACAAAATATATAGCCCCCGCTCCGCACGAAGGCGGAATAGTTTAGCCGCCCACGGCGGCCTTCGGAGGACTTGCCGGGGGTGGCCTCTCCGCCGGAGACCGGCGACTCCCCGCGCACCAAAATCTTCGCGCCGCGCGAAGCAACACGGGTTTGTGATACAGTCGCTCGACGCGGCGTCCGCTGACGCCCGATTAGCGACGGATTTTCGCACGATGTGGCTATGCTGGCAACTTCGGCGGTGGCCAAGTAGAAACGCGGAATCAATGCCGTGGATGACGGTGGTTGTGGTGCGGACCTCCGGGTCTGCTTATCCGTCGCCCGAGGCCTTGGGTGGGTCCCCGCTTGGTCGGGAGAGGCCTGCACCACACAGCCAAACCCCAATGATTCATTCTGCGTTCCCATTTAGATTTTTTGGCAAGCGCTTTGCCGAGCCACGGTGGCCAAGCTGCCTTGGTGTAGAAGCGAGGTCTCGCCGCCTTAGGCGTCCAGAAGCGGCGGGACGCCGCTTCCACTATGGTTGCCAAGAAATCTGGCCACATCCGCAACTTCCACTGCGTGGCAGAGTCGTGCATTGTCAAACGATAAATTTCGGGTTGACGAAAGAGCCTCAGACGCGCCATCGAACCCGAAGCGCCGGCTTTTAGCCCACTGTGGCGAGTTGCCCGCGGCGAGCCGATGAATGACGGCGGACGGGGTACCCGAAAGGTAACCGTTCACGGACCGCACCTGCCCCTGCGATTGCGCTTGGGGCTATGGGGTATCCTGCAGTATTTGGTTTCATAGCCCGGAGGTCGCCGTGGGCGACTAAACTGCAGCGACGGGGTTGGGCCGCGCCAACCCCTATAGCCATCGGGACCCGTGAATGGTTACCCCGAAAGTTAAGCGGTGACAGAGCAATTAGTGGACGCCGCAGCACCAAGCCCGTATGATCCGTAAAATGGCATGTTTTTGCGTATTTGGCACTTTCCCCGCCGACCAGGGCGGCAGATGAGCGGGGGTCTCCGGGCAGACGGTGGATTGTTCCTATAGGGGGCGCACATGGAGCTGGCGGTTATTGGATGCGGCTACGTCGGACTGGTAAGCGGGGCTTGCTTGGCCTCGTTGGGGCATCGGGTTATCGGCGTGGATACGGATGCGGAGCGTATCGCCCAACTGCAGGCTGGCCGGGTGCCAATCTATGAACCGGGGCTGGCGGAATTGATCGCGGCGCAAACCCGGCAGAAGCGCCTGCGTTTCACCACCGATACCACCAGCGCGGTGCACGCCGCCGGGGTAATTTTTGTCGCCGTTGGCACCCCCCCCTCCGGCCACGGCGGCGCGGACCTGACCA
>JAKCCC010000063.1 GCA_021838985.1 Planctomycetota bacterium | reverse complement strand
TGCCAGCCTGCGGCTGGGCGGCTGGCAGGACTATCCTGCGAATTGCTCCGTGTGTTCCCCGCCAGATTTTCACGGGGCCATTCCACCAGCGCCGCCCAGCAAGCGTCGCCCGGCGCCAGTGCGCTCTGGCAAACCGCGCAACGCGGTGAAACCTTGCCGACGCTCCAAGTGGGGCCTTGCAAAATATTCGAGCTCGCCATCACCGCATTCTATAGTTCCGGGTGGCGAGTTGCGAGTGGCGAGTTATTTTCCGTGGCGCGGGGTGTGAAGATTATCCGTGGGGTGGGGCGGGGATGTAACCCGGGGCGGCGCGGCGCTCTACCCCGGCTTGGCGGCACGGCGCGGCGCGGAAGGTTTGAGGGGAAGCTACGGCAGAATGAGCATGGCGTCGCCAAAGCTGTAGAACCGATAACCCGAGCGCACCGCTTCCTGGTACAGCGCTTTCAGACGCGGCAGGCCGACCAGTGCGGCCACCAGCGCCAGCAGGGTGCTGCGTGGCAAATGGAAATTGGTGATCAAGGCATCGGTAAGCTGGAAGTGAAAGCCTGGTTGGATGAAAAGCTCGCTGATGGCGGTGATATCGTGGACGGAAACGGCGGGATTCAGGATGGCCTCGGCGGCGGTTTCCAGGGCGCGGACGGTGGTAGTGCCAACCGCCACGATTCGCCGGCCGGCGGCCCGCTGACGCCGCAATTGTTCCACGAGGGCGCTGCGGATCGTAAACCATTCGCCGTGCATGGGATGATCTTCCAGGCGCGCCGTGGAAACCGGTAAGAATGTGCCCAGACCCACGTGCAGGGTCAAAAATGCAGGTTCAAGGCGCCGCGGCCGCAATCGCTCAAGCAGTTGCGGCGTAAAATGCAGGCCGGCGGTTGGCGCCGCCAAAGCACCGACGGCTTGGGCGTAAACCGTTTGATAGTCCGTCGCATCGGTAGGTCGTTCAGCGGTAAAGAGTTGGGCCCACGCCGGTGCGGCCTCGCGCCGGGCAGATCGGCCCCTCGTGATGGCAGGCTCGGCCGGTTGGCGCACCGCGGAGACGCCGAACGGTAGCGGGGGTAGCCCGTCGTCCGAGTTGGGGACGGCGGCGGTCTCACCGCGGCCTGGCCAATCCGCCGCGCGGGCTTTTTCGATATAGGGTGGCAGCGGAATGCAACCGATCTGCGCGAGCACTTGCGGCGCCGGCTGATCGGTGTTTAATTGCGCGATCCACTGCCCCTTTTCCGATAACCGTTCGCACAACACCAGCTCCACCGCTTGGGGTACTGGAGCCAGCTGAGGCCTGGTCGTTGCCGCCAATACCATCCCGGGTGAAACGCGACCGCGGCTTTTCAGCAGGATCCGCCAGCGGCGGGGGGCCGCCTCGGAAAGAAACAGGCCTGTAATCAGGCCGCCGGACGCCTTGCGTAATATCAGTTTCGCCGGTAGCACGCGTGTGTCGTTGGCGACTAGTAAATCGCCAGGTTCGAGCAGGTCGGGCAATTCATAAAAGCGCCGGTGCTCAGTTTGGTCCGTAGCCCGGCGGTAAACCATCAGCCGGCTGTGGTCACGTGGCCGCGCCGGTTCGCGCGCGATCAAATGGGGAGGCAGAAGATAATCGAGTTCGTCCGTTCGCATCGGCCAATTATGATATAATACATCCCTGAAAATCGTGGGCGGAATCAGGAATCGTCATGATCCATTTTGAACATATTCGGCTGGACAACGGATTGGACGTGATCGCGGAGGTCAATCCCGAGGCCCAAAGCACCGCCTTGGGCTTTATGGTGAAAACAGGCGCCCGCGATGAAAACTCCGCTTTTTCAGGCGTGTCGCATTTTCTGGAACACATGATGTTCAAGGGCACGTCGCACCGCTCCGCGGCCGACGTGAACCGTGAATTTGACGCGATGGGCGCGGTCAACAATGCCTTTACCAGCAATGAAGTGACCTGTTATTGGGCGCACGTCCTGCCGGAATTCCTCGATCGCGCCCTGGATCTGCTGGCCGATATCCTGCGTCCCGCCTTGCGCCCGGAAGATTTCAACATGGAGAAAAAGGTAATTCTGGAAGAGATCGCGCTGTACCTCGACCGCCCGGGTCATGTGCTGTACGAAGCGGTGATGGCGGATTATTTCCAGGCGCATCCCTTGGCCCAATCGGTGCTGGGCACGACGGAGTCGGTCAGGGCACTGGAAGCTGATTCGATGCGGCGATATTTCGAGGCGCGCTACGGGCCGGGCAACATGGTGCTGGCGGCGGCGGGTCGGCTGGATTTTCCGCTTTTTCTGCAGCAGGTCAAAAACTTTTGCGGGCGGTGGCAACATCTCGAAGTCCAGCGGCGCTACCCGGTGCCGGCGCCGGCGCCACGGCGGCGCCATCTGACCGACGCCCGGCTGAAACGCCATTATCTGGCCCTGATGTGCCCCGCGCCATCCGCCCAGGACGAGCGGCGTTACGCCGCCAGCGTGGTGGCGGATGTCATCGGCGATCGCGACGGTTCGCGTCTGTATTGGGCTTTGCTGGAACCAGGCCTGGCGGATGAAGCGGATTTTTCGTTTTATCCGCACGATCAAACGGGGAGTTTTTTCGCCTACGCCTCCTGCGATCCGGCGCGGAGGGAACAGGTGGAGCAAATTCTGATCAAGGAATTGCAGCAAGTGGCAAAAGGAGGAGTAGCGGAAGCGGAAATTGGCCGCAGCCGGAACAAAATCGAAACGGCCGCCGTCTTGCAGGGCGAACTGCCGTTGGGGCGTATGCGCAATATCAGCGCCCATTGGACGTACAACCAGGAATATCGCACTTTACAGGAGGAATTGGCGCGGCTGGAAGCTGTGGATTTGGCCCAGGCTAATCGTCTGGTGAAAGAGTTTCCACTGGCGCCGATGACCATCACCAGTCTGGGGCCGACGCCGGCTTGACGCGGCAGCCGCGGGGCGGGGAGCCCGGAGATGCCCAGCCCCGTCGCCGCAGTTTAGTCGCCCGTGGCAACCTTCGGGCCATGAACGAAAGATCCCGGATACCACGTCGCCCCAAGGTCGCCGTGGGCGACTAAACTCCAGCGGGGGGTTGAGCGGTGCGACAGCACCCGCTCCCGTCGCTTACGCTCCGGGCTATAAAGGGGGCGTGTGCGTTTGATGGCCTCAAGGTCACCGGTGGCGATCAAACTGCAGCGCGGGGTCAGGTCGGGGAACGTGCAGCGATTACACTGCCGGTTTGACGCGGTGCCCGCGCGGTGCGATTGTGTGGGTCAGCGTCCCCAGAGGGCGGGGAGGCTTCCGGCGGCGCGAGGCGGAACCACACGGCATGGAGCGATCGGCACCTATACCCGGCTTGGCGCGGCAGCGTATAAAAAAGGCCTGGTGGAAATTTGCCTGGGGGTGCGTTGGGACCGCGTTGGCGGCAACCCTTGGGGCGAGCCCGGCTTGGGCCACAGTGCCTCCACGGATCAAGGTCCGATTTATTTCCGCTGGTTTGCCGCAGCCGGGCGCCACCGACGTGGGTTCGATCGCGGCGCGGCGCGTGCTGGAAGCGTTTCATAAAAAATATCCACATTACACGATTACCCCTTTTGTGATGCCACAAATTGAAGGCTCCAGCGCGGAAACCGGCCCGCTGATGGCGATTGCGGCGGGCGTTCCTCCCAACGCGATTTATGTCAATTACCGTGAGTCCTCCACCTATATCGAGCATGGCTTCCTGGCGCCGGTGGAGGTGCTTTTGGCCCGCATCCTCAGCGCCAATCCAGCCGAGCGGGCTTGGCGCGGCGGGCCGCGCGGTGGATGGGCTGCCAACCCCTCCCCGCGCGAAATTGCCCAGGCGCTGGCGTTGATCCGCCGGCGTGTTCCCAAGCCCGCCTGGCCGGTGATTTATCGTCAGAATCGGGCTGCGGAGAAGCACGTCTGGGCCATGCCTTACAGTTCCCTGGTGACCGGCCTGCTGTATCGCAAGGATTTATTTCGCGCCGCCGGATTGAATCCGCGTAAGCCGCCGCGAACCTGGGCCCAACTGCTCGCGGATGCCCGCCAGTTGACGATACCTTCGCTACACCAGTATGGCCTGGCTTTACGTGGCGGGTCGGCGATCGGCTATAGCATTTACCCCTTTATCGTCTCCAATGGCGGGCGGGTGGTGGCGCGCCAGGCCAACGGCCGCTAGCATTCGGTTTACGATTCGCTTCCCGTTGCCCGGGCGATCTATTTTTTCTGCAAGCTGGCGCAGGGGCGTTTTCAGCGCCACGGTGAAACGATACCGGGGGCGGTTTACGGCTATAACTCCGGCAGCAACAACATGTTTTGGCTGTGGGAACAGGGCCACATTGCCATGCTGTTTACCGATCTGTCCCAGGAAATGATCCAGGCCATCAATCCGCAACTGGTGGGTATTGCGCCGGTGCCGCGCGCTCCCGGCGGCGAGGCCAGCGGTGAATTGAATAGCCAGATGCTCGGCATTTTTTCCGGATCCTCGCCCGATCAGCAACTGGCGGTGATGCGCTACATCTGGTTCCTTACCGGCGCCACGGCGCAGCGCCTTGAAGTGCGAACGTTTGTCCAATACGGTTTTGGCCAGTTCGTGAATCCGGTGCTTCTGAAGCGTTTCGGTTACCCCTGGCTGCTCAAGCAAATTCCCGCTGGCTGGGCCAAAGCCTTCGCGATGGCTCTGGCCCAAGGTGTGCCGGAACCATACGGCCACAATACGCAGAATATCTATTATCCGATGTCCAGCCCCATCAACTCGGCGCTGGAGATGAACCTGGGCAACCAACCGGCGGCGCAGGCGATTCCGCAAATTCGCCGCCTGCTGAGAATGGCGTCGCATCAAATTAATTATCAGCTGCTCGGGGCGATCCCGCCCGCAGTGATGCACCTGCGCCGTATCGTGGCGCTGGTGACGATTCTGGGGATCATGGCCGCCTTTATCTTTGAATTGTGGCGGGTCTGGCGGCATTTCTCGCGGGTCGACGCCATGCTCAGCTCGAGGCAGCACTGGCGGCGGTACGTCTGGGGTTATGGTTTGCTATTGCCGGCGTTCGCGTTGATCGCCATGTGGGCGTATCTGCCCCTGGCCGGCGGCTTGGCGATGGCCTTTTCGCATTACGAACTGGTGCTTCCTTCCACGTGGGCGGGGGTGGATAATTTTGCGAACGTCCTGTTTGATCCGCGTTTTTGGAGCGCGGTGTGGAAGACCGTCTATTTCGTGGCGTTGACGCTGGGGCTGGGTTTTTGGCCGCCCATTCTGCTGGCCATCTTGCTGCAGGAAGTGCCCACCGACGCTCTGAAATACTTCTTCCGGACTGTGTATTATTTGCCATCGGTGATCAGCGGTGTGATCATCATGTTCCTCTGGCGGGAACTGTATGCGCCGTCGAAATATGGCGTGCTGAACCGGCTGCTGTTAAGCCTGAATTGGTTGGGGCCGATTCCCGCGACGCTGGTAAAGCTGGCGGTCCTGGGGCTGTGGCTGGCGCTGCTGGTGCTGCTCGTCTGGCTGCCGCTGCGGATGGTGGAAATAAGTCGTCCGATCAAGACGGTTCTATGGCTGGTCGCGGGGGCGTTGCTGGCGGTGACGCTGCAACCGTTGGTGGCGGCCCTGCATGGCGGCGGTCTGCCCGCGGCGGCGGGAGTCGCCGGTGCTCTGGTCGGCCCGTTCCACCTACAACCGCTCGGATGGATTCAATCGCCCTCCTTGGCGATGCTGTGCGTCGTGATTCCTTCCATCTGGGCGGGGGCGGGGGCGGGTTCTATTTTGTATCTGGCCGCGTTGAAGACCGTGCCCGATGACTTGTATGAAGCGGCGGAAATCGATGGGGCGGGTATCTGGCAGAAGGTCTGCTATATCACGCTGCCGCAGCTGAAATTTCTGCTGGTGATCCAGTTTATCGCGGCGGTGATCGGGGCCTTCCTGGGTGGCGCCGACTATATTCTGGCCCTTACCGGAGGTGGGCCGAATTATGCCACCATGATTTTACCCCTGGAAATTTTCTTCCGCACGTTCCTGCAGATTCAATTCGGAGTGGGCACGGCGATGGCGTGGCTGCTGGGCCTTGTACTGATCTGGTTTACCGCCACCCAACTGAAGATGCTCTCCCGGGCGGAGTTTAAGGGCGGGCGGTAACGGGGTTGCGGGTTGCGGGTGGTGAAGTATGCCGATTATTTCCCGAGCGGAAACGCGCAGCCGGCGTGGCAAGCTGGTGCTTCTCGCTATCGTGGCGGTGCTGAGCCTCGGCGGTGTGACCATGGTCTATCCCTTTCTACTGATGCTCTCCGGTTCGATGCGCAGCCAGATGGACGAAGCGAGTTTAAATTTAATTCCCTCTTTTTTGTTCAGCGACAAAGCGCTCTATCGCCGCTTTCTGGAAACCAAGTACGACCAGGACGTGGGTACTCTGAATCGGGATAGTCATCAACACGCTTACACTTTTTCCGATGCGGCCGTGCCTCCGCGCCTCGTTCGCCGGCGAATTACCGATTTCCGCGCCTTCGTCCGGCAGAGCAAAATTCCCTTTTTCTGGTGGGTGCTCGGTGGGACGGTGGGCTATCAGACGACACCGGGCAATCTGCGCGCGCTGCGCGCGCGACTGGAGCAGCGTTTCCATGGCCATCTGCGGGCGTTCAGCCGGGCCGTTGGCTCGCCGACGAGCGCGTGGGATTTGATCACGCCGGGAGTTCCGCAATGGCTTTCGCAGCGTTTCAGTTACCGGCCCGATGCGATTTGGGCCATGTATTTTCAAATGTTCCGACAAAGCCCGCTGGCGCAGCGGGACATCCTTTCCATCACCGGCTATTTTTTGCAGACGGTCATTGCTCCGGCGTACGGTTTGAGCAGTGTCGCCGCATACAACCAAGCCCATGTCCGCCCGATCCGATCGTTCCGGACGTTCGTGTTACCCCGCCGGGTTCCCAGCCACGTTCAGCCGCTGCTGCGTGAAGAATGGATCGATTTTGTGCGGGGGCAGTTGAATCCGTCGTTCGTGGTGCTCAAGGGCGTTTCCACGGCTTCCTGGCAGGAATGGCTCAGGCAGCGCTACCGCACCCTGGCGGCATTAAATGGCGCGTGGCGCACCCGTTTTACAGCTTTTGATGCCGTGGCGCTGCCGCAAGGGCGATGGCTTTCCGGGGCCAAGGCGCAAGACTATCTGGCTTTTCTGGATCGACTTTCGCCCGCCCATTATCGGCTTTGGGACCTGGGATACGCGTGGCGCGATTGGTTAAGGCGGCATTACCGGCACAGCATCGCCGCCCTGAACGCCGCCGGCCAGACGCGCTATCGGCGTTTTTCCCAAGCCCGTATTCCCATGGCCGAGCTTGAATACAGCTATGTGCGCCAGCACGCCCTGGCCCTGCGGTGGCGCTACGCCACGCGCAATTACGTTAACGTGCTCGACGGGATGCTGTTCCAGGGCCGGGCGTTGCTGAATACCGCCATCTATTGTCTGCTGGCGATTCTGGCGGCCCTGGTGGTGAATCCCCTGGCCGCGTACGCCTTGTCGCGTTTCCGGCTGCGCGGCACCTATAAGATTTTGCTGATTTTGATGGCGACGATGGCGTTTCCGCCCATGGTCACCATGATTCCCAACTTCATTATCCTGCGCCAGCTGCATCTGCTTAATACGTTTGCCGCTCTGATTTTGCCGGCCATCGCCAACGGGTACATGATCTTTCTGCTGAAGGGTTTTTTTGATTCGCTGCCGCCGGAATTGTACGAGGCCGCCCGTCTCGATGGGGCCTCGGAGCTGCGCCTGTTCGTGCAACTGACGCTGGCCTTAAGCCAGCCGATCCTCGCCTGGGTGACGCTGGGCGCTTTCACGGCGGCCTATACCAACTTCCTGGGCGCTTTGATTGTTTGCCCGGCGCAGCATATGTGGACGATCAGCGTGTGGTTGTATCAATTCGAACAGCAGGCGAACCCGCCGGCCGTGTACGCGGCGGTGCTGATCGCCAGCATTCCAACCTTTCTGGTGTTTTTGCTGGCGCAGCGTACGATCATACGCGGCATCGTGGTGCCGGTGGAAAAGTAAAAGAGTTTTCAGTTTTCGGGGTTCGGTTTTCGGCGGCGCCGAAGATAAGCAGCTTCAGAACAAGAGTGGCCGATTGACATCTTTCCATAGCCTATATATCCTATCAATTTGACTGGATTGAAGGAGATGCTATGAGCAAGCTCTTGGCGGACATCACCAAAACGATGGGGAATACTCCGTTGGTGCGGATCAATCGTCTGATTCCACCTGGCCAGGCCAGCGTTTATGC
>JAKCCC010000062.1 GCA_021838985.1 Planctomycetota bacterium | reverse complement strand
CCCGATAGCCCCAGCCGAACCCGCGAATGGCCACGATTCGGGCTATGCGTGGGTCGTGGATTCCCGTGCCGCCGGCGCGGGCGGAGCGGCGGGAGCATCGGCCCCATCGGAGGCGGGAACTTCATCGGCATTGCGATGGCCGATGACGCGGCCATCATCGCGCTCATCCACCCGCCGTACGCGCAGGGTTTGAAAGAATCGCCGCAGATCCCGCAGGGCGCCCCAGGTAAACCAGATCGTGGTCAAGGGCGTCAGAATAATGGCCAGGTAGATGCCCACCAGGCCCCATTGCCACCAGAGTCGATCGGGCCAGGGGTGAACCAGATTGATCAGCGTGATCACCACGAAGCCGACAAAAAAGAACATACTCCACCCGAAAAAGCCCGCGGAAATAATCTTGTCGCCGCGCGTGAAGTGCTCGTCGAAGCCGAGCAAAATTCTCTTCCAGCCGGCCAGGCCTGCTTTGGCTTGTGCTTGGACCATATCTTCCGACCGGGCGTACACGCCGCGATGCAACATGCGCTCCATGTTGAACGGCGCGCCGCTCGCCCCGCCAGCGGGCGGGCAGGTCGCCAGGGGGCGACTCGCAGACTGGCGAGCTTTGTCGAGTCGCCTAGCGGTCTCATGGCGGCGACCGGTGGCCAGCGACAGCGCCACATACGTCACACAGCTGCCGCCGATCGCCAGGCCGAACATGTATTGGCCATTGATGGGGAAGGCGGGCCAGATATAAGGGGCGACAATGCCGAACACCGCCACGCTCGAGCCGATCCCCATGGTCGCCCAGGCCGCCGCCGTCGTGCCGCGCCGCCAATACAGGCCGCCGATGATCACCGCTCCGCTGCCGCCCAGGTAAATGGCGCCGGTGATGGCGAAAAACATGAAGATGTACTGCGTTTGGCGAAACAGCAGACTGAAGAAAAAGGCAAAGACGGCCACGCCGGTAATCGATCCGCGGAGCAGATTGAGGTGCGTAGTCGGGCGCAGCGGTTCTCGCCGCAATGGCAGCACCACATCCTGCACGAAAATGCTGCCCCAGGAATGCAGGTAGCTGATGTCCACCGCCAGCATCATCAGAAACATCATGGCGGCGAAACATCCTTTCACGCCCGCCGGCAGCAGGTGGCTTAACGCCACGGGAACCGTCTCCTGGACGCGCAGGGTGGGATTGGCGATGCCGTGCAGTTGCGCCCGCACCGTCGCCGCCTGGGGCGCGAAGGCGGGATTTTTCATGTAGGTTACCGCCGCCAGGGCCAGCAGGGTGAAGACCAGGTTGCGGGTCAGACCCCGCCAGTTGCCCAGGATATTGGCCATCTTGGCCTCGTGGGGGTTGGCGGGCGCGGCGTTGAAACCCTGATTGCCCTGCCAGCTCATGACGCCGTAGACGCTGGCAATAACACCGATCAATATATAATAGATATTGAAATTGCGCATGTGGCCGGTATCGAAGGGATTCAGCAAGCTGCGCCCGGGCGGGGCGGAGGCCATGGCCACGTACATCTGATGGAAGCTGAACTCGTAAAGGATGGCCGCCGCCACGATGATAAACAGGATGCCGGAAAGCACGCCCTCCAGGCAATCGGCGAGCATCTGTTGTAATTGGCCGCCGAGCAAAACCATGCCCAGCGCCAGCGAAAGAAACAGTCCCAGCAGCAGTGGAAAGGTCGGCGTCGCCAACGGGCCGACGTGCAACACCCGCGGCAGGTGGCAGTAATAGATGAAGAAGTGCGCGTTGACGGCGGGAAAGATGCCGTAATTGACCACCCCGGAAAGCACCGCCAGCGCGCCCATGAAGATGCGAAACTTGCGGGAATAGCGCACCTCGAAAAACTGCGCCATCGTCATCACCCGCGTTTCGCGGTAGCGGTAAACCACAAAACCAGTCAGCGCCACCATCAGGCTGGCGGGAAGGTACAGGTTCCCCCACCAGTTGATGGCGGTGCCGGCCCGGTAAAACATCTCGAAGAACGCTACGGCGCTGATCAAGCCCATGGACGCGGTGCCCTGCGATACGCAAACCAGGTAACGGCCGGCGGCGCGCCGGCCGGTGAGGAAATCCGCCACGCCCGTGATGTAACGCCGCGTGGCCAGGCTGATCAGAAAAAGCAACGGCAGCGGCAGCAGCAGAATGAGCCAATCGAGAGGTGACATGCGCGGGCCTTTCATCCTGCGGCTGGACCGGGCCGAACCCGCGTTATTCTACCCGGCCCGCGGGGAAATGAAGGCGCGCAGGCCGGAGGTCAGTGCGCTGGAGGTGCACGACGGATTTGGTAGCACACCTTGGGGCGTGCCCGCTTGGCGCTGCGAGCTCCGTCCCATTCGCGGCGGGTCGCCGTAGGCGACTAAACTTGGGGGCCGCGCCGTCTACATGGTCCCCTCGCGCATAGACCTGGGATACGCAGGTTCGATTTGCGCCATAGCGCTCTGTAGCCGGCGATGTCCCAACCGTTTCGTCGCCCGCGGCGACCCGATGCGAACTGCCCCCCGTGCCAGGACCGTGCAGGGCCGCCGGAAGTGTCACCCACCCGTGCCATTGGCTAAAACCTCCGGCTTCGCGGCGTCAGCGCCGGTCGGCGAACAAAGCCGCCACCATCCGTGGACCGAGCCGGAACCGGGCTTTCAGGAACCGCCCATCCGGAACCAGGCGAATGCGACGATCCGCCACACGATCCACCATCACCCGCGGCGGCCCGTGCCGAAACAGCGACGGGGCGATAAGCAAGTGGACGGCCCGCGCGGCGGCGGCGTTATTGAATACCGTAAGGGCCGCCGGTATTCCCGGCTGGGGGCCGTATCGCTCCACCCAGACCTGCGCATCGCCGGTCCAGGCCTTGGTCACCGGACGCCAGCCAGCCCGGTTTAAGGCGCGAATGATCGGTATATAGCGCACAAACAAGGCGCGGTCGCGGTTATACCAGTGATGCGGACTTAGCCAATAGGACGTCTGCGGGACACCACCTTGGGAATACATGCTCGGATACATCGCGTAAAACAGGGAACGCTCCATATACCGTTGCACGCGCTGATGATTAAAACGCGCATAATTGCCGTTCGCCAGCAGCAGGCAGGGCTTCGGACCGGCTAACATGCGGCGATACAGCAGGGTGGCGTCCGAAGCCGGGCAGAAATGCCCCCGCGGACGCGGCCATTGGATTTCCCAGCCCAACACGTCAATCTGGCTGGCGAGCCAATAAAAATTGTCCGGCGTACCGTTGGTGAACACCAACTTGCCCCGCCGGTGGAGCGATTGCGCCAGCCAGTGGAGGAACTCATAGTTGGTTACAGCCTGCAGGATGCACGGGCGATTGCTGTTGGTGGCAAAGGTCAACGGTTCGGTCTCGTAACGAAACTGGCTTTGCCGAAAATTCTTTGTTTCGGCCCCCATCTCCATGGAGTCCAAATACTCGCCGTCCGGAACGGGCGCGTGCGGCCGCATATAAATTCGCCGGATAATCCGCTTGGACCAGGCGACATGGGCCCGGTTCAGCTCGCCGGGGCGATTGGGCAGCCGGGGGTTGAGGTTGTTAATGAAAAGGGCGCTGTGCGGGCCCCAGCCGGGAAGATTCAGGCGGCGGAAGAAATAGCGCCCGTTAGCGGTGAAGTCACCTGAAATCCGGGTGGCCCGGGCCAGCCGCTGCGACTGGGCATTGCCGATTTTGCCGTCCGCATACTGGTTCAGGTACTTCAGACAGGCTGAATACGTTCGCTTCACCGTTTTCGGCATCAGCAACCACCAACTCACCGGCTCAATATAGGGAAAGCAGTAGACATCGTGGGCGTTGTCCCAAGCCATGTCCTTATTTAACACTGCCGCCGTGCCAACGATTTCGTGGAACTTGAAGTCAAAATCCTCTGGCCGTTGCACCGAGGGGATGGCTATGAAGGGCATCCAGATACCTTCGTGTCGAACGCGTTTGATGAAATCATCGGGAAAGATACGCATATAGCGACGATCGACGGCGCGCAGCCCCCAGGCGGGGTCGCTGGCGTAGATCACGAATTGGAACGTGGCTGGCGGTCCGCCGGGAACCAGGCCGAAGTCAAAAGCGACGTAATACTGACCGGATGGCGCATCATAGGCGATGCGGGCGGTACGCGGCTTATTCATCGGCAAAGCCAGCGCCAATCCCATCCGGTTGGATTGCAGGCAGGCGAACGGCACTCGGCTGATGACACCGCTGGCGCCAACTCCCAGCTCCACCGGCGCCGCGATGTAGGACTTGGGCGGCCGGACGGGCTCCGATTCGCGCAAGGTCCTCCACCAGGTCAAGTTTTTTGCCGCCACCGGCAGGGCGTAGTAAACGGTGACAGCACGGGCGGTTTCGGAGGTGTCCGTTATCCGGCCGGAAATATCAACGTAATCAGGAAAGCTGGCATAATGGGCTTCCAAACGCAGATGCAGCGGCGCTATCAAGCCGTCTTGATTTTCGGTTCCCTTGGGCGCTGGCACGAAGGGGGCGTCGAACCCGTAAAAATCGGATTGAGCGGCAGCGTCGCGCACGAAAAATCCGCCGACCGCCCCCGCCGGAATAGACACGCGGCGCCGGCGATAAATGTAACCGATTGGATAGCCATCGCCGCGGTTGACAATCAGGTGAAAACCGGCCCCGCCCAATATGACGGGGTGCAAGGGTTTTGAGGGCGCATGCGGACGGCGGTTGAGCACTGGTACGCCGTCAAAAAGGGCGGTCTGGCGCAGCGACACATCGTCGAACCAAGCCGTACCGGAATGACGCCGAAGCATGACCAAAACCCGGATAAACTTGATCGGTTTGGCCGGTCGAACCACCACCTGCCGGTATTCCCACCCGTGGGTGCCGGTGCTGAAGTCGCCCGTCTGTCCCCAAAGATGGGTCCCGTCCTGGTAGGTAATATCCAAGTAAAGTGAGTAGCCGGAATCGGGCGAGCCGCTGATGTGCGCGCATCGGCTCCACGCGCCGGCGATAACAGGCGTGGCGACCCGCTGGTTCAAGGGTATGGTTTCCACCGCGCCGCGCGCCGCCGCCACCTTGCGATTGCGGCAGACAATGGCATAGCGACCGGAATGGACGATGGCTGGTTCGCGCTGATAGCCATTTTCCCAAGACCGCCAGCCCGTGCCGCGCTCGAAGCCCGGATCCGTCAACCGTTCTCCGGCCAGCGCGGAGGCCTGCGCCTTCCACTTGACGATGGGCGAGTGCGCCAGCGAAGGCCCGGCCGTGGCGGATAGGCAAAGCCCCACGACGCCCAGGCACGCCGGAAATATCCTCGTGATTGTGTTCACCAAAAGTCTCCTTAAAGCAATAGGAAATTCCGCCTTGGCCCACACCGCCTGGTAGGGCGATTCCAAAACAACGTGGCCCAACCGGGTTGTCGGTCCACTCTGTGCTACGGCGTATTGGCTGGAGTCTTGTCGATATCTGCACCCCATCTCATTGCGCTGTTAATATGGAATCGATCCACCAGGTGCGCGGCATGGAACCAACGTGATCCGCTCTCCCCGACGCGCGGATCACCAGCCACGGCGCATACCGGGCGGAGACGACGCCCCGGGATCACCCTATGTTGGCGTTCCCGTCGCTCGATGTGGCCGCCACGGTGGGATTCACCGTTCACACGGGCACGATACCCCGCTTGCGCAGCCCATACAGTAACGCTGCTCACAATGGTCCATGCGCCGCAATTACCACGCGCTACCAGTGGCGGCGGTGGTCGGATTCACCGTGCGTACCGGCACCATGCAGGTATCAAACGGTGGAGCTAAGGTGCGAATGCTTGGCGCAACAGGATTGTTTCCACCAGTGAGACCTACCTGCAAGGTGTCCGTGGTGCCACTAACCACGCCAGTTGCCGTCGTGTGGGTGAAGATATTGTCTCCGTTCTGCCCCACGTAAGGCGAAGTTTCCCAAGTCACGTGGGCGTCGCCGAAACCCACGTTCTGGCCGTCACCGGCATGATTGCCGGAATTGTAAATATAGGGGCCGTAGGTGTTGGCCGTGGGCAGGGTGGTGGTGACACGTTGATATGCACCGGTCGTATCTCCATCCGCGTTATCGATCGGAGCCATATCGCCGACCAGCGGCACTTGACTGGTGGCACCGGCGGTGGTCCACCATTGGCGGGGCAACTTATTATTAAACCAATTAATATACGGACCGGCATTAACGTACTGTCCATAGGGAAAGGCGAGGGAATAACTTTCACCTTGCCCTTTTGGGTCAGCCCAGGCATTACCATTATTTACACGGGTGATTTCCCCGAAGTTTAGATTATAAAGAGTAACGCCACCGTTCAGGGCTTCTTCTATCGAGGGTCCTTCCGCCAGCGGATCGGACGGGCAGATAAAACTGGATGGCGTGGTATAGCCTTGCAGCACCATAATCCACCAACCGGCCAAGGGACAGGGAGTAGCATTGGCATTCATGAGAATGCCGGAACTGGTCAGATACCAATCTTGTACCGCCGAGGGGGCGGTCACAGGCTTGGGTACAGCCCAATAACCGCCGTTGCCTTCACCATTGAAGGGAGCGTTACTGTAGTAGTGCCCCGCCGAGGACACCTGGGGATCCCCGGGTACAGGAAACACGCCCTGGTTGCTCTGGCCGTACGTGATCATCGACTGGATGATCCCGCGCACGTTGGCCATGCAGACGGCCCGGTTGGCGAGTTCCCGGGCCTTCGCTAACGCTGGTAGTAATATAGATACGAGAATGGCTATTATTGATATCACCACCAACAACTCGATCAGCGTAAAACCGGCTTTCCGTTTGCGGGGTTCGGTGTTCGGAAAAGCGGAACCGATCTCGCTGTAATTAGCGCCCCCCGGCGGGCCACATTCTTCACGAACGGCTTGCTCGGCGGCCAGGACCAACATGGCTGTATGGGAATCCGAACGAGAAGATGTCAGGGAATGGGTCATGGTGGGCCTCCTTTAAAAAGCGTGTCGCCGTGGCGACCGTTCCGCCCGCGGATACCTGGCCCCGGATCACGCGACCCGGTGTAAGCCTGCATCTGGCGGGACGTCGTGTTTTAATCCTCACCGCGTTGTTTTCGCTGCGCCCAAAAATCGGCAACACGCGCGTCGGCTTACAGAGTATTATCCCCACTCGCGGGCGGCCTGTCTTTGGCTGAATCCGCCCTGTTTTTAACGGATTCCGCACCGGCGTTTCGGGGGCGCCCGCGCTGGGATGAAAGTCTGGGATGAAAGAAGGTTTTCGTACAGGGCCGCTGGCGGTTGGCCCACCGTTGTGGGCAACCGTTGCGCAGGGAGGGGCAAATCCGCGCACGCTGGTGGCAGCCCTGGGGCATGGCCGGCCATGGGTCCCCTGATTCGCGCCTTGACCTGGTGCGTACATGGAGACCACCTTGCGCCCGGGATGCCCGTAGCCGCCGATGTCCCCATCAGCGCTGCGCTCCAGCGATGGCGCCTGTAGCGTGCTCTGTGGCCGGCGCTGTCCTGATCGTTTAGTCACCAACGGCGACCTGGTGCGAGCAATCCCAGTCGAGGGACCGCGCCCAGCGGCTGCGCGCCGGTCTTCGGTTCGGCTGCCGCCGGCGGCTCGCCAGCTGGTCTCTGGCGACCGATCGCCTGCCCGTGGATTCGCGCCTCCAAGCCGTGGCGCGTCGGCGCGTTAACTTTGTGGCGATCCACTACGCCGCTATCATCTATAATTGGGGGCGGCAGCCGAGCGCGGTATTCAACGCCCAGTCCCGGCGTCATACCATGGCGTGAGTGGCGCCGCTCTTTGGGTCCAGGGCCAGTTAGCAGCGCCAGGTGCGAGCAACATGTCCACACGCGTCAACCAGCCCGCGGCCCCCGCTCTGGTGGGCGCCCGGCCGGGCGGCGGGCAAAGCCCCACGGGCGGGACCGGCAACCAGAAAGGCGCAAGCGGCGACTGGGCCACCCGTGGACCTGTGGTCACCGATTTGGCTTACTTCGATTTCAGTTCCTATCCGGTGGGGGAACACCTCGTGGCCCCGCATGTCCATCCCCACTTTCAACTGGTGGTTATTCTCAAGGGATCGGCTCAGTTGCTGCGGAGGGGCCACCGGGCCATGGAAGCAGGCGTCGGAGAAGGGTACATTATTCCACCCCTGGCCTGGCACGGTTTCCGCTTCACGGGACCTTATCGCCAGGGTTCGTTCCACTTCCACCTGGCGCCGCATTTTTGGCGCGGTTTGGAACTGGAGGTCCGCAAAGTTCATTTTTCACCGCTGGTAGGACGGGTCGTGGCGCAAGCCGGCGCGGATTGGAACGCCACCCAGCCCTTGGCCGCTCCGGGGGCTATCGCCGCCCTGACCTGGTGTGTGCTGGAGATCTTGAAATCCTTCGGCCGGGCCGGCTGCGGC
>JAKCCC010000061.1 GCA_021838985.1 Planctomycetota bacterium | reverse complement strand
CTCTTTTTCCCACCGGGAATTTACTGCTAGGCCGAGCCGCAGGCAGTTTATTTCGTTATCGCTATCTGCGAAAATCCGTGTCATCTGCGGACCCGCGTCGCCAGCGGAAAGGAACAAATGTATGCGGCTGTTTGTTGCAGTTGGCGTCCGCCTGGACATTGCCGGGCAATTGTCAGAATGGCAGCAACAGCTGGCGCGAATTCCCGCCCAGGTGCGTTGGGTGCCGCCGGAGCAATATCACCTCACGGTCAAATTCATCGGCGAAATCGGGGAGGCGCGCTTGGCGGAGATTCGCAATCGTCTGGACCAGGCCGCCGCGGAAACGCCCGCGTTTGCTCTGTCGATATCCGGATTGTCCCGTCTGGAAGTGCGGGGGCAGGTTCGCATTATCATGGCCGAGGTGGTCTCAGCGGATCAGCGGCTAAACCGGCTGCACCGGCGGATCGATCAGGAATTCGCCGGGCTGGGGATCCCTCTGGACACGCGGCCCCTGCGCCCGCATCTGACGCTCGGTCGCGTGCGGAGCAACCATTCACTAAACAAACTACTGCGCCGGCTGGAGCATTATGCGGCGGGGCGGATCGCACCGCTCGGGCCCTGGCCGGTAGGTGAAGTGTCGCTGATGCAAAGTATGCCTTCCGCTCAAGGGGTTGTTTATCGCGGTCGGCACCACGCCGCGTTGCAACCGCTGGATTAACCGGCGGTCAATCCTGGCCTGGCCCGTCCGCGTTCCGGGGCGCCCCGTGGCCCGGCTGGCGTGCGAAGAGAATCCAGTAGGTCACGGGAACCACAAACAGCGTAAACACCGTCGAGGCCAGCAGGCCGAAAATCAGCGCCCACGCCAGGCCGGAAAAAATCGGATCGCTCAAAATGGGCATCGACGAAAACATGGCGGCCCCCGCGGTCAGCAGAATCGGGCGCATCCGCACCACCACGCTCTCGAGTATCGCGTCATACAGGCTTTGCCCACGGGCCAGCGACCGGTGAATAAAATCGATCAGGATCACCGAATTACGCGTCACGATGCCGGCCAAGGCAATCATCCCAATCATGGCGGTGGCGGTGAAAAAGACTACGTCCTGATAACCGCCGACCCGGTGCGCCGTCAGCAGATTCAGCACCCAGAAGCCGGGCATGACGCCGGGGATGGTCAGCGGAATGGCCAGCATGATCACCAGAGGCAGCAGGAAAGACCCGGTCTGGGCGACCAGCAGAATATAGATGCCGACCATGGCCGCACCAAACGCGATACCCAGATCGCGAAACACGTGCAGGGTGATGCGCCACTCACCCTCGCCGGCGAAATTAACCGAAAGTCCACGCGGCAACTGCCAAGCGATGCCGGAACCGTTATGAAAATAGGACCGGGCGGAAAGCGGTCGAGGTTTCACCTTGTGAATCCATCCGGCGCCGACCTGCGTCATGCCCGCCAGCGCGGGGGCGTTGGCGTTGGGCCGGCGGTCCGCTTCCACATCCAGAATGGCGTTGACCGGCGGCCGGCCGGCGGTATCGGCGTATACATACACCACGCGGCGGAGGTCTTTATGGTAAATGGCTTCGCCGGCCCATTCCTGCCGCCAGCGCCCCAATTCTGCCAACGGAACCAGCGCCCCGTCGGTGCCACGGACGAAAATCTTGGCTAAATCCGCCGGGCTGGAACGCCGCGCTGTCGGCAGGCGAAGTATAATATTCAGCGGCTGCCGCTGACGCGGGGCGTGAATAATTCCCGCGACTTGCCCACCCAGGGCCAGGGCCAGCGTTTGCGAAATTGCCGCCGTGCTTACGCCGTTAAGCGCCGCCTTGCGCTGGTCGGTGACAAAAACCAGTCGTTTCTCCGGCGCTTGCACGGAATCGTCCACATCCACCACGTCCGGCTCCAGCCTCAGGCGGTGGCGCAACGTTCGGGCCGCCAACTGCATTTCATGGTAGCTGGTGGTTGGCGCGCCGTAGATTTCCCCGACGATGGTGTCCAACACTGGCGGTCCCGGTGGAGCCTCGACAATCTGCAGGCGCACGCCGAAGCGCCGGGCTATGGCCGTAAGGGAATGGCGGATGCGCAGGGCGATTTCATGGGTCTGCATCGCGCGTTGCCTCTTGCCCGCTAAATCGACGGCAATCTGGGCGTCGTTGGGCTGGTTGCGCAGGAAGTAATGGCGCACCAGACCGTTGAAATCCATCGGCGCCGCCACCCCGACATAACTGGTCAGATCCACCACCTCCCGCAGCCGCTGGAGCCGTTCCGCCAGCGCCCGGGTGGCGGCGTCGGTTTGCTGCAGGGTGGTGCCGCGGGGAGCGTGCACGACGATCAGCAGATTGCTTTGATCGCTGAACGGCAGCATCTTCAGCGGAATCATGCGTAAAGCCGGCAAGGCGATCGCCGCCGCTGTGACCCCGGCCACCGCCGCCAGAAAGCCCCAACGCGCCAGCCGAAATTTCAGCAGCGATCCGAGCAGGGGGGAAAAAATCCGGTAACGCAGGGTATGCGTAATCACCGACCGGACCTGCGGATCGGCGGAGTCCTCCCGGGCGTGGAGTTTCGTTTCGTGAGGCTTGTGCTTAAGCAAATGGAAGCTTAGCCACGGCGTGATGGTAAACGCCACCAGCATGGATACGATCATGGCCACCGGTACGTTGAACGCCATCGGACGCATGTACGGTCCCATCATGCCGGTAATGAAGAACATCGGAACGAAGGAAAGAATCACCGCCAGCGTGGCCACAATCAGCGGAGGGAGGATTTCGGAAATGGCCTTCAGCGCGATCCTCCGCGTGGCCCGGCCTTCCAACGCAAAATGCCGGCTGATGTTTTCCACGTCGACAATGGGATCATCCACCAGCAAGCCCAGCGATAAGATCAGCGCGAAAAGCGTCACGCGATTGATCGTGAATCCCAGCAGCAGGTTGCAGGTCAGCGTCAGCCCGAACACCACGGGTATGGCCACCGCCACGATCACAGATTCCCGCCAACCCAGCCCGATGATCAGCAGGGCGACGACGATGACCATTGCCACCAGCAACCCTTCCACCAGCGAGTCGACTTTGGCGTTGGCGGACAGGCCACTATTACGCGTGATAATCAGATTCATGTCGTGGGGGATCAGGACCCGGGCCAGCTTTCTGGCCCGTGAGATGACATCCGCGGACACCCAGACCGCGTTGCTGCCCGCCTTTTTGGCGACCGCAACCGTCACCGCCGGCGCCCCGGAGCCGCTTTTGCGCGCGGTGGATCCCGCCAGCACCGTCCCCGGAAAATCCAGGCTTTCCGGGGTCTGCCCGGCCGGCCCCCAGGTATGCCACACATAGGAATGAACCTCCGCCGGACCATCTACCACTCGGGCCACTTCGTGCAGGTACACCGGCTGTTGATGCCACACTGCCACCACCAGGCGCCCCAGTTGCCGGGCATTGGCGAACGCCACGCCGGCAAGCACCTGAATCTCCTGATTATTACGCTTGTAACGGCCCGCGGTCAGGGTGACGTCCGCGGCCTTGATGTCGCGGTCAATTTCCAACGGGGTCAGGTTATAGGCGTGCAGGCGGGCCGGATTCAGATAGGCGTATACCACCCGGGGCCGACCGCCGACCACGTAGGCCCGGGAAACATCCGGCGCCGCCGCCAACCGGACCGCCAGTTCCTCCGCCGTTTCCCGCAGGGCGACCGCGGTGGCTCTCCGGCTGGTAAGCGTGAACGTCACAATCGGTACGTCATTGATCGTCTCCGGTTTAATCACCCAGCCCGCCACCCCCGGCGGAATCAGGCTCCGATGCTCCTTGAACTCCCGGAACACCTTGACGATGCTGCGTTCCAGATTCTGCCCGACGAAAAACCGGGCAGTCACCAACGCCTGGTCGCGCTGACTGGTGGAATATACATATTGCACGCCATGAATGTGATATAGAATTCGCTCCAGCGGCGTGGTCACCAGTTGTGCGACGCTTTTAGCGCTGTGGCCCGGAAAGCTGACGTAAATATCCACCATGGGCACGACGATTTGCGGATCTTTTTCGCGCGGCGTGATGGCCAGGGCCGCCACGCCCAGGACTACGGCCAGCAGAATAAGCACCAGTGAAAGTTTGGAGTACAAAAACAGCTTGACCAGCCGTTCGATCGCCGTGAGTTGATTGGCGCTATCGGAACGTTGTTGGTCCATGGATTTATCCCATTGCCCCTGCCGTCAGCACGGTGGCCCAGGCGCCGCCGCGGCCGTCCGCGAACGCTCAAAACAGAACCCAGCACCGGTTGATAACCCGGTCGAAGCGTCGCCGCGGAGATGGGTTGGAGCGCACCCGGTCGCGCGCCACCGTATTACCATACGGCGCCCTCCGCCGCCACGGTCCCTTTTTATCCCGCAGGCGCCGGGAGGGTATGGCGGCCGCGGGGAATCACCACACGCTGGCCGACAGTTAGACCGGCCAGGATTTCACGCAGCGCCCCTAAGTGCCGGCCGGGCTGTACGGTCTGCCGCACCCGCCGGCCATGCTCCAGCAACGTTACCAGGTCCAACTCACCCACGTGCCGGATGGCAGTCGCCGGAATCACCAGAACTTTCTGTCGGCCGATCGGAATCAGCAGCGTACCGTACATGCCGGGCCAAACTCCGGCGGGAAAGGCCCCGGCCGCTTTCACCGTAAAGCTGCGGGTGCGGGCGTTGACACGCGGCACAATCTCCCGAATCCGCGCCGCCACTGTGGTCCGAAGCCCCTCCAGCCGCACCGGCAGTTTTTGCCCCAGCCGCAAGTCCGACGCCAGCGCCTCCCGCACCACGGCCGCCAGTTGCAATTTCCGGGGATCATACAAATCCGCCAGCGCCTGGCCGGGCAGGGCCATGTCGCCGACGCTGACGAATTTGCGCATGACCAGGCCGTTGAGGGGGCAGCGGATGGTCGCATAACCGAGCACCGTTCGCGCGGTTTTCTTGGCCGCCAGGGCCCGGGCGACGTCCGCCCGGGCCACCGCTACCTTTGTATCGGCGACATCCATCGCGGCACGCGTGACATCGCCGGTGGCCAGGAGTGTTTGGTCGCGCCGCTGGTCGATGCGCGCCTGGTGCAGTTGCGCCTTCGCCAGGAGTACCGCGGCGACGGCCTGCGCCAATTCGGCTTTCAATTGAACGTCGTCCAGCCGGAGCAGCACTTCGCCGCGGTGCACCCTGGCTCCCGCGAAAAGCGCGCTATACACCACGCGGCCCGTTATTCGCGGCGTGAGCACCACCGGTTCAATGGGACGAACCGTGCCCACCGCCCGGACTGTCTCGGGAATGGTTTCCAGCCGCGCCACGGCGTAAGCACCGCGATATGGCGGACCGGCCGCTGCGGGTACTGAGCCGGCGGGAATTTTCGGCGCCAAGGCTCCGGTAAACCATAGCAACAGGGCCACCACCAGTGTGGCCAGCACAATGGTGATCGCGGCTTTACGCAGCCCACGCCGCCATCCGCCGCGGAAAGACCGTTGCCAAAATTTCGGGGACACCATGAAATTCCGCTGTCTACAGCTGCGTCTTAAGCCCGCAGCGTTTGAATATCTTCTCCGCTGGACAGAATCCTGTAAATGCCGATTGCAAGAGATTCAATCCAACGAACGCCGTTAGCAGCAGCCACCAGGGGCTTTCCGTCAGGCTCAAGATCACGCCGATCAGCACCATACTTCCAGCCAGGGATCGCACCGCGTTTTCGATCGTCATAGGGCATCTCCTCTAAAAGCTCCACCTCGTGCCTTTATGGCACGCCAGTGCTTAACAACTGTATGACTATATCAGCATACAGCCATTAAGTCAAGTCTGTCGGATTTCTTGACTGCCGTCGTCAAGGCTGCCTTGAGAAGGTTCCGCCTATAATATGCTATTCTGTCTCGCCGCCAGCGAGGCGCTCCTGCGGGAAGTACCAATGCCAGCCAAGCACGCCGCCGCTATTCTTCTTGCCGTAGCAGGCATCGTCGGCGTGGTGTGCGTGGGAACCGGTCGTGGAGTGATCCCCGCATGGCCAAGGTTATCCCGGCACGCTGGGATGATGGACGGCCATCCAATTTTGTGGTTGGACAGTTGGCGTGCCCCAGCGCGGGCCTGTAAGACCAAAAATCCCATCCCACTCACCGCTGAATCCATTCAAACCGGCCAAGCGGTGTTCAGCCAGAACTGCACCGCCTGCCATGGGGACAACGCCAAAGGGGATGGCCCTACGGCGTCTTTCCTTTCGCCTCACCCGGCGAATCTGACCACCGCGGCCTTCTGGAAACAATGTCAGGGAGCCATTTTCTGGAAAATCACCACGGGCCACAGCCCGATGCCCAGCTTCCGGGATAGCTTAACCCGCACCCAACGCTGGGATGTGATTAACTACCTGAACCAGACTTTCAACCCGGCCCACGCCGGTCACTAAAGCCATCTTTTCCAGCCACCAGCGCCGGTTCCCCGCAAGGTTTGGCGATCGCCGGCGCTCGGCGCTCCACCGACGCCACGAGAATCCTGCCGTCCCCCGTTCACCGCGTTTCAACGCGGTGCTTGAATCCGGGTGCGGCGCGGGAGCGCCGGATGCTAATCCGATCAAAGAGTCGCCTCGGAGACTGGTTGACTTACCCCCTGCACAAATTCTCCGTTTTCAGGACCAGCAGCGCTTAGCCATCACCCGGCAGTGCGATGGTTGGCGGCGGTGCCGGCCGGAGTTATGATGAAGCCTCGGCTGGGCCACCGCAGCACCTGCCCGGCTGCTCGCTTGGCCGATGGGGGCATCGGCCCTACATAGCCCGGAGGTCGCCAAGGGCGACTAAACTGCGGCGACGGGGCGGGATTGTGACGAACTGGCGGCTGGATCGGCCCATGGCCGGACGGCCTGAAGGCGGGAATTGACTGGATTTTCAGGATCAGCGGAGACGGAAGCATCATGGCGAAGATGAAGGCAGCGCTGCAACTGTATACCGTGCGAACCTTGGCGGCAAAAGATTTTCTGGGGACCTGCCAACAGGTGGCTGATCTCGGTTACCAAGGCGTGGAGCTTTGCGACACCCGCACCACACTTAGCGCCACCGATCTGCGCGCCGCCCTGGCGCGGATGAAACTGACGGCCTGTGGCGTGCACGTTGGTATTGAGGCCCTGGAGACGCAATTAGACCAGGTGCTGGACTATTATGGGCCGGCGGGCGTCACGCCGATCGTTTGCCCCTGGCTGCCGGAGGATCGCCGCCGCACCGCCGCGGATTGGGCGGTCACCGCCGAAAAGTTGTCGGCGCTGGGGCAGCGCTGCCGCGCGCGGGGTGCGACTCTGAGTTACCATAACCACGCTTTTGAATTTGACAAATTCGATGGGACGACGGGGCTGGATATTCTTCTGAAAAACTCCGATCCGCGAAACTTGAAGTGGGAGCTGGACACGTACTGGGTACAGTTTGGTGGAGGCAACCCCGCGGAATATATTCAGCGCCATGCGGCGCGGATATCATTTCTGCATGTCAAGGACATGGCGGCCGGGCCGGAGCGGAAATTCGCCCCGGTGGGCGCGGGGGTGTTGGATTGGAAGGCGATTTTAGCCGCCGCCGCCAAAACCGCCGTGCGCTGGCTGGTGGTGGAACAGGACAACTGTTACGACACGCCGCCGCTGGAGGCGGCGCGCCTCAGCCGGGAGAACCTGCGGAAACTGGCGCACGTATAAGCGCTATCGCGCTGCAACTGGTTGGGCCGGTGTCCAGGCCCATTTTGACGGGAGGTCGCTCATGACTCAAGCCGGTGGTTCCAATCCGGTGATGGTATATCAAAATCCGCCGCCGCGGACGGGAAGAATTTTTTTCCGCGTGGTATTTTACCTGGTGCTTCTCGTTTCGCTGGTGCTCAACGGTATTTTAATCGCGGCGTTGAGCGGGATGGCCATTTTGACCGGCGGCTTCACACCGGGGCATGTGCGGCAAGTGGTGATCCGGCATGGCACGCCCAACAAGGTTGCCATCATTCCAATTTCCGGTTTGATCAGCTCGGCGACGGTCCAACAACTGCGGGTGGATCTGCGCACCATCCGACACGACGCGGCCATCAAGGCTCTGGTGCTGCGGGTGGATTCGCCGGGGGGAGGCGTCACGGCGGCGGATGACTGCTACCACGCCCTTCGCAAGCTGCGCGGCGCCAAACCCCTTGTGGTGAGCATGGGCGCATTGGCGGCCAGCGGGGCGTACTACATTTCCATGGCCAGCCAGCAAATTTACGCCGAACCGACCACCATTACCGGCAGCATTGGGGTGATGATGCCGGGCTTTCAAATGACGGGGCTGCTTGACAAAATCGGAGTTAAACCCGAATTCCTTACCAGCAAGGCCGCCGTATGGAAGGAGGCGGGGTCGCCGTTTTCCGAATTCACTCAGA
>JAKCCC010000060.1 GCA_021838985.1 Planctomycetota bacterium | reverse complement strand
GCAAGGTTGCTTGGACGTAAAGCGTCAACGTGTGCGCTCCGCTGATGCTCAAGCCGCTGGCGCCGGCGAGCGGCGCGCTGATAGTGGCGTCGTTATTGAGGATGATGGTGCCATTGACGGTCAGACTGTCGCCGGAACCGCCGGGCGCGATGGTGTAGGGGCTGGTGACAGGATTAAAGGTGATGCCGCCGGCGGTGATCGGACTGGTCAAGGTGATGGTGTTGCCCGCGCCGCCGCTGCCGATGATCGCGTTGTCGCCATCGGTCCAATAGGTGGCGGCGTGGCCGCTGGTGCCGTCCCACCAATCTATGGTGGAAGTCGAATTGGTCCAATCGCCGGCGCCGTCGGTACCGCTGGAGCGGCTTTGGCCGGGGTCCCAGGTGAGCGTTGTTACCGTAGGGCCGGTGACGGTTACGTTGCCTGTCACCAGGTACGCGGTGCCGGTGACCTCGCCGTAAAGTTCGTTGTAGACTGTTTCATATGTCGCTCCGCCGAGGCTTACGTAGGAGACCTGCGTGCCCAACGATACGGTCGGCGGCAAATTCACAGAAGAAGAGGCTACCGTGCCATTATTGATGACGTCGGCGGAAGGCAGGGAAAGAATCGTCACATAAGTGTCCGCCGGGTTAAGCGGATTGAGGCTGTCGCTGGCGCCGATCTGGTTCGACGGGTATGTCGAACCTGACACGGAGGTGGCCTGGAAGGTCTGGGGTGGATCGCTTTGCGATGAAAACGAAGGCCCCGGGGTGGTCGAGGTCTGTGTAAACGTACCCGACGCGCCGCCTGGAACAGGGAAGTTGTAGGACAGCGTGCCATTGTTGGCTGGCCCCAGCTGGTTGGCCAGGAGATTGGCCACGGTGGTCTGATTGCCGTTGCTGTCGGTCACGACGTCATTCAGATAGCTGCCCAGGAAGAGAAGCTGATTGTACGAGTAGGATGGGCCGATGTTGGTGTCGAGCTGGGCGTTGATCTGGATCGACGCGGCCACGGTCCCCAAGTCCGTGCTGGTGTAGATGCTGCCGCCGGTGGAGCCAGCGCCGGCATAGCCGGGACTGTTCTGCAGCAGCGCCGCCAGCACGGGCACCGCGAACAGCAGACGATCATAATCAGCCCTGTTGCTGCGAACCATGCTCCTTCTCCTTCTGGAAATGCTTTGCGTTTGAAACGCCGCAACGGCTGCGAAAGGCAGCCTTAAGCGCAGACTATACAGTCCCGCCGGCGGTTGTCAACCCCTGGCTGTACGTGGGAAGCCGACCTCCTTGAATGCCCTCACCTTAAACTGCAGTTCGCCCCGGTCTCTCGTGTGTAACTACTAATTATATATAGATATTTATACATATATGCGCCAACATCATATCCATGCTAGTGCTTGGTCAGGCGGTAAATTTCTGGTTGGTGAAAGAGCCTCGGACCCGCCACCGAACCCGAAGCCCCGGCCCGCAGCACCGGGCTTTAGCCCGGTGCTTCTTCGGCTCGCCAGCGGGGACTCGCCCTGGCGCCCCCGTGGACCCTGCCGGCGCCGTCTGACCTGTCCGCGCCAAAGTCTCCCGGTATCCTTCGCCCAAGCCCACCCGCGCCGGGGCGCCCTGCGCTGCTGGCGCCGGCGGACCATGGGGCCAACCACCCACGGGTAGCGTACTGGCAATCCCAACCCCCGGGTTGGCTTGGATAACCCCGGCCGCCTGGAACCACGTGTCCGCCAAGCGCGGCCTCATCGGTATACTTACAGGACCTGCCCCAGAGCGGTTTTCAAGGCCCGGAGCGCGCGGGAAGGCGGCGGGGCGCCCATAATTCCGCAGCTTAAGTTAAAGGCCTTCCTGGACGTGACCTTTCCCCGTCGGCGCTCGTGGCGCCTGCAGCGGCGAAAGGTTCGGGTTAACGGCACACCCGGAGGCCAGCGATGACGGATTCCACGCCCTACGATCGCGCCATTGAAACGCTGTGCGCCCGCGTGGCGCAGCAGCCTGATGCCGCGCCGGCCTACCGGGCGCTGGGCACTGCGCTGCGCGAAGCGGGGGCGGCCCATCGGGCTATTCCGATCCTGCGCCGCGCGCTGGAGTTGCAGCCGGGCCATTTTGACACGCTGCTTAGTCTCGGTGGGGCGCTGCTGGATGTTGGTGAACTGCATGAAGCTGTGACCACGCTGCGGCAGGCGCAGCCACTGCAACCGGCCCATCCGGCGGCGCACAATCTTCTCGGCGCCGCGCTGGCGGCGCAGGATGATCTGCCGGCGGCGATCGCCGAATACCGTCAGGCCCTTGCCGCCCAGCCTGCCTACGTGGAGGTGTTGAGCAACCTTGCCGACGCCTTGCGCCAGACCGGCGAGCTGGATGAGGCTTTGGCCCGGCTTCAGCACGCCCTCACCCTCGCGCCCGACTATCCCAGTGCCCATAATAATCTGGGCATGGTTTGGTCTGATCTGAGGCGATTCGATAAGGCGCTGGCATCGTTCGATCGTGCCATCGCCTTGGCGCCGGATAACGCGCGCTATCACACCAACCGCGGGATCACTTGGCTGCGTTGCGGAGATTTTCCCGCCGGCTGGCCGGAGTATGAGTGGCGCTTGAAACTTGAAGCCGCGCCGCCGCGTCGCTGGGATAAACCGCGCTGGCAAGGCGAGCCGCTGGATGGCCGGCGGGTTTTTCTCCACGCCGAGCAGGGGTTCGGCGATATGATCCAGTTCCTTCGCTACGTTCCGCAGGTCGTGGCCCGGGGCGGCCGGGTCGTGCTCGAATCCCCGCCGGAACTGCTGCGGCTGTTCGATGGTGCCATCCCGGTGGAGCGGCTGGTGCGCCTCGGCGACGATCCGGGTGATTTCGACTTTTACTGTCCGCTACTGAGCCTGCCCGGTGTGTTTCAGACCGATCTGGTCCATATCCCCGCGCCAGCGGCGTATCTCAAGGTGCCGCCGATCCTGGCCGACACTTGGCGGCGGCGCCTGGCCCCAACAGAAAACTGTTTTCGCGTGGGATTGGCCTGGAGGGGACGTCCGCACCCGCGCGGCCGGTCGATAGCGCCCGCGCAGCTCGCGCCCCTCGCCGCCGCTGGCGATGTCACTTTTTTCAAACTGCACACGGAAACCGCCCCTGCCGACGCCGAGGCTCTTCCGGCCCGGCTCCGCCTGCTGGATGACCCGGCGCGTGCCGATTTCGCGGACTTAGCCGGGCTGATCACCCAGATGGACCTCGTCATTAGCATCGACACCGCCGCGGCCCATCTCGCCGGCGCCGTGGGTAAGCCGGTCTGGGTGCTTTTGCCGACCCCCTCGGATTGGCGCTGGCTGTACGACCGCCAGGACAGCCCCTGGTATGCTTCCATGCGTCTGTTCCGTCAGCAGCGTCCCAATGACTGGCTGCCGGTTGTGGAACGGGTTGCCGCCGCCCTTACCGCGGCGGTCCGCCGGGGCCGCGGATGAGCGCCGACGAGGTGGACTGGGGATCCGGCGGCCAAAATTTGCCAGACTGCGGTCAGCTGCCAGCTATCGGCGCAGCGGGAGCGGACACTTCGGGCTTCAGGGGCTGTCAATCAATGGCCCGGACCCTTTTCAGCACTCCGCCGCGGCCACGGGCCGCTCGCAGCTTAGCCTTCCGCGCCCCGCCCAACACCGACGTTCCCCCGAAATGTAAAGTTATTTCCTGACGGACCCTCATCACCGCCGTGCAGGAATACCAACTTCCGGCGCCCGACTTTAGCCCGACACCGCGGCCTACGATCGCCGTCCGGTTTGCCCCGAAACCGTTTTCGGCAATGGATCGACAGAAGCGCATCCGTGCCCGGTTACCAATAGGCTTGTTTGTCGTTGCGTCTGAGGCTAACCGCTAACGAATGCGAGCCTTCGCCAATGTTTCCAGATCGCCCCACGTGGAGCCGTGGGTCGTGTATTGCCGGAAAAGCGGCGTTGTTCCACAGCTTTCGCTCCCTATAATGTAACGTCAGAGGCCGCGTTCAGTATACAGGCGCCAAGATGGCAGATCATGGCGAAAAGGGGTGCATGAACGTTTCGGGAGTGGAGTGGCGGTAAAGTTTGCGCGACTCCATTGTAGAAGTCCCCCCAAAAACATGTATCTACCCGGCGAAAATGTCGGTCTGTTGCCGGTGGTGCGGCTGGTGTTACAATTGGGTTCGTTCATACAGGCCGGCGCTCTCCTTCAATTCCATGGGTTGGGAGACGGGCGACGCAGGTCGCGGGACTGTTACCATGTCGGAATACCGGGCCCGTACGGCAAATTCCTCCACGTTCGCCCCGACGCGTTGGACCATGGTGCTGGCTGCCGCCAAGGCCCACGGTCCTGGCGCAGATTCGCGGCAGGCGCACGAGGCGCTGGAGGCGTTATGCCGTATTTACTGGTATCCGCTTTATGCGTTTGTCCGACGGAGCGGCCAGCATGCCGCCGACGCGGAAGACTCAATTCAGGAATTTTTTACGCGACTATTGAGCAAGGACGGCCTCGCGACGGTCGACCGCCACAAAGGCCGGTTCCGCAGCTTTCTCCTGGCCGCGATGAAAAATTTTCTGACCAATGAATGGCATCGCGTGAGTGCTGAAAAACGTGGAGGGGGTAAACCCGTTTTTTCATTGGACGTGGAGGCAGCCGAAAGCCAACGTGGTGGCTTGGAAGATGATTTGACGCCGGAAAAGATATTCGACCGTCAATGGGCGGTGACGCTGCTGCACGAAGTACTGGAAGCGCTGCGGCTGGAAATGCGCGCGGCGGGCAAGGCGGACCTTTTCGAGAAGCTCAAAGAGGCCCTGACGCGATCCGACAAGACCTTCTCTTACGCGCAGATCGCGGCCCAGGCGGGTCTGACAGAGGGAGCGGTGAAGGTGAGGGTGTATCGCCTGCGGCGCCGTTATGCGGAGCTATTGCGCGAGCACGTCGCCCAAACCGTGGCCAGCCCGGCCGAGGTGGAGGCTGAGCTTCGCGGCCTTTTTTCCGCCTGTCGGGGATAGACGGCGTGGCGGATCGCGGGCGGCGAGTTGCACGGATGCGGCGAAGCGGCGTGTAACCTTTTTCGAAATCCGCTTTTGTAAGCCTTGCGGGGCGCGAATGAGCGCACTGCGAAATGTGGAAGGCCATGGAGTTTCCGCGGTGGAAAATTGGATTTCGGCCATTGTTGGAGCCGCCACGTGAGTCGACCGCCGCAATGCCCGGAATGCGGCGCTGCCTTGCCCGCCCATGCGCCATTTGGGCTATGCCCGGCCTGTTTGCTCAAGGGTGGAATGGAAAATTGGGTGGGCCAGGCGGAGGCCGAAAGCGGATCACTGCCGCCGCCGCCCCACACTTTGGCCGGCGAATTTCCCGGCTTGGAGATCGTCGAACTGTTGGGGCGCGGCAGCATGGGCTACGTCTACATGGCCCGGCAAATCGCGCTGGACCGCCTGGTGGCGCTGAAAATCCTTTCTTCGCGGGTCGCCTGCGATCCGGCTTTCGCCGAGCGGTTTGCACGCGAAGCCAGGACTTTGGCGAAGCTGAATCATCCTCACATCGTGACCATCCATGATTTTGGGCGCACGGCCGGCGGCTTGTTCTTTTTCGTGATGGAATTCGTCGATGGCGCGAGCTTGCGGCATCTGCTGGCGACCGGAGCCATCACGCCCCAGGCGGCGCTGGTCATCGTTCCGCAGATCTGCGAAGCCCTGCAATACGCCCACGACCGCGGAGTGGTTCACCGCGATATCAAACCCGAAAACATTCTGCTGGACAAACAAGGCGCGGTGAAAATCGCCGACTTCGGCCTGGCCAAACTGGCCGGTCGAAAAACCGGGGACGTCACACTCACCGAAACCGGGGCTACCATGGGCACGCTGCACTACATGGCCCCGGAACAAACCGAGCGTCCCCAGGATGTGGACCATCGGGCGGACATTTATTCGCTCGGCGTGGTGTTCTATCAGATGCTCACCGGCGAGTTGCCGCTGGGGCGGTTCGCCCCGCCTTCACAAAAAGTGCGCATCGACCTGCGGCTGGATGAAGTGGTGCTCAAAGCGCTGGAAAAGGAGCCGGAGCGCCGCTACCAACAGGCACGGGAAGTGCAAACCGACGTGCAAACGATAAGGACCACGCCGCCGACGCCTGGCGCACGCGTGGGAAAGCGTCGCGGTGTCGCCTGGCTGATCCTGGCATTCGTCGCGGCCCCAATCGCCGCGGCGATCGTGATCGCGGCGCTCATTCTGGGTTCAATCATGGGCAGGAGGAACGGTCGCCCGAATCAGGTAACCAGCGGTCACCGCGTACCTGCCAATCAGCGTATTCCACCGTATCCCCGGTTTCCCATGCCGTCTCGTGGCACCGCCAGCGCTGTACGTGGCAGCCTCCCCCCGACCATGATCCGTATGGTCACAACTTCCAGTGGTCCGTTATGCCTGTTGCCGCGGAGTTGGGAATCGGTCCAAGCGCTGTCGCTGGTGGGAAAGGCGGTTTTCCTCGGCGGAACGGGTAAACCCCAACCGGGGATACCAACACCCAGGTTGGCGCGCCTCGACTGGAGCGAGAAACGCTTTCAGGACCTAAGCACGCTGTTTCCCGATTATTGGTCAGCCGTTAAAACCCTGACGTGCGGTGACGGCCAGTTGATGATCGGCGGGGACTCTTCGCCTGAGCCGGGCGGGTTCGGAGTTAAGGTCCGGCCCGTCGCGGGGATTTATGATCCACAGGCTGCCCAGTTCAACGATCTGTCGTCCGCGCTGCGCCGGGCTGATCCGGATCCGTATATTCTGGGCCTCGGAGGTATCGCTTACGAGCAGGGTAAATTTATCATCGGCGGGGCCGGAGGTTTTACCTTTCTGGTGACCTATTCTCCCGCCACCAGGATGTTCCAGTCGCTCACCGCGCGCGTGCCATACTATTTCGCGGTCAACGCCGTCGTCGCACTGGGCCGGGAAGCTCTGGTCACTGGAGCGGGTGCCGGCCCCGGCGGCGAACCTGGCACGCCGCCGGCATTGGGGTTGATCTCAAGTAATGGGCAATTCACCGATCTGACGACGTCTGTTACCGCAGGTCTTGGCGTCATGGCGGCCGCCGGCTACGACGGCCACGAGTGCCTGATCCAGGGCTTCAACACGGTCAATGCCCATCAGATGTTGGAGTTGTTCGATCCGCAGACGCGAACATTTAGGAATGTCTCAGCGCTGTTTCCACGCGGCTTATCGATAGAATTTATCTCCGGCGCACCGGGCCGCTTTCTCATCGGCGGGTTCATCGGTCCCGGCGCTTACCTGGCCACCTGCAAACCCGCCACAGGCCAGGTCCGCGACATCACCGCCAGCCTGCCATTCGGCGCCCGCCGAGCCGACGCGGGCTTATTCGACGGCGAGAAGATAATCGTGGCCGGCCAGACCGCGCAGGATCGGGCGTTTGTGGAAATGCTGGCCGGGCACTTCGGTGGCCCTGCGGCGCCATGATCGCCTAAACCCGCCATTCACCACCCTGCTCCAACGGTCCGGGTAGCTTGATTATTGAGCCGCGGCGAAACGGGAATACCTTTGGCGCCCTGACGTATCCGCGAGCAACGCCGCAAAATAAACCCGTAACCTTTTCCAACGCTGGCTGTAGGAAGTACAGAGTCCAACGCGGCGGTACCGCGGGCCAAGGGAAAAGGAAGTTTGCGATGGGTTCCGGGAGGCTATTGAGGCGCCCGATTACGGATGCCGGGTGGCGGCGCGTGGTCCAATTGCTCTCGATACCAAAAAGACCATTCGCATGCGTGGCTCTGGTTCTGCGCGGCGCGTGCGACCAGCAAATGGCCCCGGAGCTGAAGCCGGGCATCGCGACAGTCCGCACGCATCTGCGGCAAGCCCGTAAAATACTTCGCGTCGATGACCGCGTGGAATTGGTGATCGCTATCGTGAATCTGGCCCGCTTTGGTTCAAGAGACGGATATCATCATAATTGATGAATTGCGATATTTGGCTGTTCCGATATAATGCCCGGCGTTCAGGCATACTTCGCCCCGTTTGTCGGGTAAGGTAAAACGCCGCATCAGGATGGCCGGGGGTGGCTGTGGCTCTCTGGCAAGACCCGACCATGGACAGACTCCTTGGGAAGGCCGGACGATCCGCCGCCGCATGTAACCTTTTCCGGCGGCTGTTGTATTTCATGGCAGGGAAGATTGCGGGCGAGACCGCACACAGACAGACGCTCGCAGGAAAAGGAGACGGGTGATGGCGACAGGCGGTAGGCTGATCGGGCGGCCGTGGCTCCGTCCCCCACCCCGAACGATACCACTAACATACATAGGTATGCGCCAATAACACATGCGGCCAAGGTGCCCCGGGGCGGCGCCGCGTCGGGCCGACTGGCCCCGCTCTCCCCCCCCCGCGGGGCCAGCCGACCCAGCCCTGCTCTTAGGAGAAAGGCTATGCGTCTCGGTAAGAAAGCAAATGT
>JAKCCC010000059.1 GCA_021838985.1 Planctomycetota bacterium | reverse complement strand
ATTGGTGGCCGGCGCAAAATACGTTACGACACTCCTCGCGGCGACCGGGCCGCTCGCCAACAGCAGGCAAGCTGCGAGAGCTATTTTCGTGCATAATTCGGGAACCGACCTCATGCCTCACCCGACCTTTCTGCCTGCGCCGGCTGCTAAGGGGCTGCCGGTCACACCAGCCCCATGCTGCCGCGCATGGTGCGTCGCACGGCCGTGCATATCTGTAGGACCTCACGGGCGTCATCGGCGGATGCGGAAACGCCGGGATATCGTGTTTCGGTGGAAAACGGGCGCAGGAACTTTAGTTGCGGCCGCAATGACGCCCACCCTAGCTCAACCGGTAGAACAGCATCGAGCAGCACTTCCAAATCATGGGTCTTGGCGAGGGGAACGGCGGCCTCCTGCAAGCGGCACTTCAGGGATTTTTCGACGCATTGGTGGCAATGAAAGCAGATGGCGTTGAAGGCGGCAGTGGGGCCGGTAGCGATCCATTGGGCCACGCCGTAATCTTCTTCAGCCTCTTGCAGCCATTCCGCGGCGATCGGCGTCATAGAGCACCTGACCCGTTTTCAGAATGTCCTGGATAAAGATATCGTTCAGGGCGCATCGCATGGCCACGTCCTGCGGCGTTCGCACCAGCAGATCCAACGGAAAGCGGTGCTCCAAGCCAAGCGACATCTCAATCTCCTTGCGAATAGGAGAGCCTTCAAACTCGGTGATCACCAACAAATCGACGTCCGAATCAACTCCGGCGGCGTCTTTGGCGTGAGAACCGAAAAGAATGATCTTGCGGGGCTGAAACCGCCGCACGATTTGATCGCGTAACGCCTCAATGTCCTGTCGCTTTACCATCGGTTCTTCCATCGGTCATTTTGATCATATCACCACGGCGGCGGTTCCGCATCCACAAAATCCAGCTGCCGTTATCGCGCAGGGAGAAATACTGTCTACCACATGGCGGCTACAGGCCGAACGTCCCCCTTTTTCCGCCTTCATCCTTCCGCCTTCCGTCGCCCTCACGGGACACAGTTGCCCCAGCGCGGCGTAGCCGCAACCGGACACATAGCCCCCGGTCCGCACGGAGGCGGAGTAGTCCAGTCGCCCCGGCGACCTTCGGCGGACTCCGCCGGAGGTAACGCTCCGCCGAACATCGGAATCCTTGCGACGAAAACAATCTTCGCGTCGCACGAAGAAACACGCAGATTGTGATACAGGTAGGCGCCCCTCGAGGAATGACCAGTTCGACGCTTCAACCCCGCCTTCGCACATAATGGGTGTGCCAAGGTGTTTGCCTTCTCTGTCGCGGCTGAATTCGCGGTGCGCTGAAAGGAGTATGAACCCGGCGCCACTCTCCCAGGGGTGGGAGAACCGTTCTCGGCACAGTAGCATGTTCGGGGGGCGGGAGCAATGATCCCTCCCTCACACGTCTGCCAATATGCCCGAACCGTGGTCCGGGAGGCGGCGGCGCGCCCGGTGATCCGGCGCACATCGTGTCCACAATGGCAATTTCCCGTTCGTCGACATTCGGTAACTCACCGGCAGTCGGCACGTAGTGTACCCCGCCGGAGGGATCTGCGACGTATGGGGTGCCGAAGCGGCCATCCGCAACATCGTAGCCGCGCTCGGTAAACGCCCGCCCATATTGGTCTGGTATGTCCGTGAGTAGTATCTGCGGCTTACGAATCATGCGCGGAGATAATTTGGTCGTGCCAACTGCGCCGGTCTGTGAACCTGTCGCGACGCTGACTGACCCGTTTTGCCGGCGTGCTTCAGTTGGCGAAATCGCCGCCCCGGCCGGGGCAACGCTCGTGCACGGCCCGGGTTTGCCAGAGAGCTCACCGCGCCTGCACGTGCGTGCCATCGCAGTGGCAACGAAAATCAACAGAACACCGATACTCGCCGGGAAAGTCGTCACCGCCGCACTCCTATTCATTGCGCCCCCTCCGCCGTCTTGCGAAGCGTCAGGAACGCCTCCTTCAACGCATGGCTGACCGCGCTTTCCGGCTCGGCGAGCCGCAGGTCCTGGTACGCTTCGAGAAACTCTGTTCGCAACGCGTGGAACAAATGGAGGAAATAACGCAGAAAACCGAGGCAATCCAGGATGGCGATTTCCACGCCGCCGAGTTCCTCGTACAAAGTGGCCGCATACGAGCGAGCTTCTTCAAGAATCGGTTCCGTGGTGATGAAGATGTAGTTGCGGATGGAAGTTCCACCGTTGGCCAGTTTTTGCAAGGTGAGATTGACGTCGCCGATAGTCACGGCCTTCATCTTCATTTCGTAAGCGGTGGTAACACCGTCGGCGCCGGCGATGGTAACTTCGATGTCGCCGAAGGCGCCGGTCTGTTTGTCCGCCGCATTGTGGGGGTGCAGTTTGCGCACCGTTTGACCAAGTTGGCGCTCGGCCGCGCGGTAGGCCGCGGCGACGACAAGCACGGGGATCCGCGAGGAATATTTACAGGCCATGTGCTGGCCTATCAGGGCCACCGTGGCTTCGGCCGAAAGAGGCAGGTGGTCGGTGGTGCGGCGGATGTCGCGGACCAGCTTCTGGATGGCCGCCCAGCGCTGGTCCCGTTCAATGACGAGCAGGCGGAATGTTTCATCCATCGCGGAACGGGCCGTGAGGCGATCCTGTTGGATATCCTCGAAAATCTTCAGCAGGACTTCGTACATCTCGGCCGGCCGGCCTCCGAGTTTGACATCGGTGGTGAGAACCACGTTTTTGGTTCGGAAGCCGGGGGTTAGAAAAGCCGTGGTGGCCTTGACGGGAAGGTTATACGGCTTTTCCACGAGGCGCTGGATGTGGCGTTCGTCATAGTACCGGCCGGAATAGTTATCATCGCTGGTTTGCCCGGTGATGTCCGTGAACGGCTTCCGGATATCCACGCTCGGGGTGTGCAGCTTGGCGAGCAGTCCGGCGAGCAGGGCACGGACACCCGCGCGGTTTTTCAGGCAAAGGGCGACTGTCTCAATTTTCGCCTGCATCCCCGCGTCAGCGATAAACGGCCTTTCCAAGCGCTTCCTGGCTCGGGCATAGGATTCATCAAGTATCTAGAAACAATCGTCCATTCGCGCCTGGCTTTCGGTTGGTGATATCCGCGGGATTATAATTGGTCCAGAGAGCCTCCGTCCGCTTGTCCTTGGTGGAGTGGTTCGTTCTCGCGGGTGCGACAATTTTCCACCATTTCCCGGGTGGATACAGGCTATCCATGAGCGGACAGGGGTAATTGGACAGCGCAACCCGGCCCTTGACCTGGTTCAATACGGCGGCTAATTCCCGGTGTTGTTCGTCGGTCATCTCGTGGCCGTAGGCCTTGGGGTCGCCGCGCGTTTCGTGGACATATGGCGGGTCGCAATAGAAAAGTGTCTCCGGGGAGTCGTACAGGCGGATGGTTTGGATGGCAGGCCGGTTTTCGATTTGCACGCGCAGCAGACGCGCCGCGATGCCCGGAAGCATGGTGGCGGCGCCGAGCCACCGGCTTATGACGCCGCTCATGCCGGCGCGGCTGGTATTCTTGCAGTTGGCCCACCGCCCCACGCTGGCCCTCTGGGCGAGGCCGGTGCGAACTTGGCGGGCACGGACGTAAAAACGGCGGGCACGCTCCAGCGCGGACAGGGCGGGATCAAGTTCACAGGCTCGGGCGAATTCTTCCCGTGAGAATGGCGTCAGGCCAATGGCCTTCACCAAATCGTCGGTCTGCTCCCGTAGCGTACGGAAGAAGTTGCATACCTCGCCGTCGATATCCCCGAATCCCTTCACGCCCTTCATCGTGGCGGTGTAGGTGGTCACCAGCGCCCGGGGTTTTTGTTCCTTGCCATCGCCGGGTATATAACTGGTGAAGCTGGCCACTTTGTCTTCACGCCAACGGCTTTGCGTTTGGGGGTCTTTGTCACGCGTAGGCACCCGCCCACCATCCATGCCCACCACCAACAGCAGCGGGGCATGGGCAGGCCCCTCCGGATGCACGCCGCGACCCTCCAAGTTTATCTCTTCGGCCCGCGCGGCAACCAGACGGTCCCCCATCCGCTCGGACCAACGTTGCACCTGCTTGCCATCCCACTGTGTTTGCCAGTCCAAGTTCAAGGAGCGGGCCGCAGCATCAAATACCCGATCCGCCGCCTCCCGCGCTACCCGCTCGGCCGCCAAGGGCGTCAGCGGAACCTCCGACGGCAGACCCCCATCACGATCCTGAGGGGGAAAAAGACCGGCCACAGGACCGGCACCGCCCCTGCTGCTTGGTAAGCACGATCACTCCGTCCGGGCCTCGAATCTCCTTCTGAACCGGGGCCGCCGCCCAGCGCGTCTGCCGTGACCCACAGGGGGGACAACACCCCGCCTCCCGCACCTCCGCCGAATCCGTCAGCCGCGCACGCTCCTCCAAGAGTGCGGGTATCAGCGCCGCCTTGAATTCCTGCGCTTGGAGTTCAAAATCCCGAAACGTTTCCCCCCTTAATCGCTGGTCTTCCTCCGCCGGAATCATCCGCTCCAAAGCATCGTGAAAAACCTTGCTAATCCTCTCCAGAGCTTCTTTACGGGTGCTGGTGGCGGCCATGATTGTTCCTCCTTGAACAGGTGTTGCGACTCCTGAACCACTTCCCATGGTCCAGTTACTTTCTATTCTACACGCTTACCCCTTGGCAGAAACTGTCACAGGCCCTAAACGGCACGGAAAGAGCGGGACACGCATGAGCAGTTTTTCAGGCCGCACCTCTCCGGGCCGCGGAGGCGCCGCCGGTGGGTTAAACGGCCACGGGCATCCCTGCGCGTCGTATTTCCGGCGCCACGGCGTTATTATCGCCAATTGGTCCAGATGGTTGGAGGCGAATCCTGTGCCCAGGCGCGTCGTTGTGGTTCGCAGGAAGCGATGGATGCGGTGGTCGTCGTTGATCACGGCGGCACTGTTGTTTCTTCTTTCCGGCTGGGCCTACTGGCAGGGCTGGCGCATAGCGCCGGCCGCCGAGGATGCCGCCGTCCGACGAATGCTCAGCAGCCGCCTTCTCTCCACTGGCGAGCGTGCCAGCCTGCAGCGCTGGCCCGGCTTCCTTAAGGCCTCGCGCGCGGCCCGATCGAGGGTTGACCAAATCGCCTTGCTGTACCACGCGCCGAGGTGGATTCCGTCGCCCGAGGTGTTGGGACAGCAGAATATGTGCATTGTTACGGCCGAATTGGCCGCGTTCATCGGGTTGGCGGCAGCGTGGCTATGGTCGGGCGTGGCGAAAACGACGGAAACCGGCCTGAAGCTGCCGTGGAGACGGTTGATCCCTTGGAGCGCCATCACCGAGATCGATGACCATTCCCTGGCCCACGAAGGCGTCAGTGTGCTGACGTTCGTGAACCGTCGCGGCCGACCGCGGCGAATCGAAATCAGCACCCGCGGTTGGGATGGTTTGGCTGGTCTGCTGTCGTCGCTGGGCCCCCGCGTGGCCGAAGCGCATACGTCCGCCTTGGTTCCGTCCAGCGCGGGTAGCGCGGATAGGACCACCGCCACGCTTGATTGGGAGCCTTAGCGGTCACCGGCCATAACGTAACACAATGCTTCCGCGGGCGAGGATATGGCCGGGCAAGGCGCGATAGACGCTTGGCGCAGCGCTGGCCGGTCGGACCGCCAACCGGATATCCAAGGCGTAAATGCGGAGGTGATAGTGATGCGCGGATCCCGCGGGTGGAGCGGGGCCGCCGTAACCGATGCCACCGAAGGAATTCCTGCCTTGTGCCGCACCCTGCGGTCGGGGCAAACGCCCCAGGCGCGGCATGCCGGCGGCCAGGCGGTGCACCGTGGGCGGAATATTAAAAATCAGCCAGTGCACAAACGGAGTTGGCCCCGGGGCGTCGGGATCGATCAAGGTGATCATGATGCTGCGCGTGGCGGAGGGCACCCGCCCCCATGCCAGCGGCGGGGAAATATCAGCGCCATCCGCGGTATACAGCCGGGGCATACGCTGGCCAGTCCTGAACGCCGGGCTGGTCAGATGGATGCGGCGTATTCCGGCCGCTGTGGCGGCCGGGATAGCCACGGCGCCAAGCGCCAGCGCCAGCAGCGCCGCCGTCGTGATAACCAGCACGGATAGCGAATCCGGGATTTTCGCAATTTGAGCTTTGGGATTTTCCCTGCGCATAGCTCCGTGCCCGTTCCTGATGCGGTTCACACCAACACGTCCAACCCCACTGTGGTCGCCGCTTTCCACATGGTTTTATGCTATTTTCCCGGTGCCACATCGTCAATAGCCTTCAGGCTATCGCGGTGAGATTTTTTTTACGCCGCCCCGGCAGCAGGCGAGCCGAATTAAAAATGAAGGCGGTTTCCGAACCAACGTGAATGAAGGCCGCGAGGAGAGGGTTCAAAAACCCCAGAGCCGCCAGGACCACCCCCACGCCGTCGACGGCCAGCGTGCCAAGAAAATTAAATCGGATCACGCGGCGGCATTGCCGCGCCAATTGCAGCGTGTGCGTGAATTTTACCAGATCATTGCCCAGCAACACCACGTCGGCGCTTTCCCGCGCCACGTCCGTGCCGGACCCCATGGCCACGCCCACATCGGCCGCGATGAGAGCCGGAGCGTCATTGATGCCGTCGCCGATCATGGCCACACAGCGGCCCTGCCGGCGCAGCCGCTGAATGTGTTGAACTTTCTGCTCCGGCAGAAGATCCGCGTGGATCTGGGCGATACCCAACTCCCGCCCGATGCGTTCGGCCACGGGCGCGCTGTCACCGGTCAACAACACGGTTCGCACCCCCTGGCGGTGCAACGCCCCGAGCGCCGCGACGGCTTCGGGGCGCGGCAGGTCGGCCAGCACCAATGTTCCAAGCGGCTGGTGGTCGCAGGCCACGTAGGCGCACGTATCACCGAGGGCCGCGCCGGGAAAAACCGCCTCGGGCCGCACGCCTTCTTGCCGCATCAGGAGAATGCTTCCCACCGCGATGCGCCGGCCCTGGTGCCGGCAGGTGATTCCCATTCCCGGCGTATACTGGAACTCCTGCGGCGTCGTGGGAATGATGCCCAGCGCGCGGGCCTGGCTGAGGATAGCGCCGGCCAGAGGATGTTCCGACTGGCTTTCCGCAATGGCCGCCGCGGCCAGCACTTCCGGGATACCGCGGCCGGGGACCGGATGCACGGAGGTGACGCGCGGATGACCAAGGGTCAAAGTGCCGGTTTTGTCCAGCACCACCGTGTCCACTTTCCAGAGCGTTTCCAGATAAATGCCGCCTTTGACAACCGCGCCGTACCGTGCCGCCCGCCCGATCGCTCCCAGAATCGCCAGCGGCGTGCCCGCGGCCACACCGCAGGCGCCCGCCACGATCACGACCGAGATCGTGGCGATCACATTGTGGGTGAACCCCAGGGTCAGTGCTGCGGCGAGCAGAGCAAAATAAACCAGGTAGCCGGCCAGCCGGTCGGCCGTTTTCTGAACCTTCGCCCGGGCTTTTTCCGCGTGTTCCACCGCCCGCACTATTTTGCCGAAAGTGGTGTCGACCCCGACCCCGGTGACGCGGATTTTAAGCACGCCGGATTGATTCACCGTGCCGGCGAAGACCACCGCGCCGGCGGTCTTGTCCACCGGCATCGATTCGCCAGTGATGGCAGCCTGATCCACCGCGGAGACTCCGTCGACCACGAGGCCATCGACCGGTATCCTTCCGCCCGGCCGCACCAGCACCACATCGCCTTGGCGCAATTCCTCGGGCCGCATGAAGCGGGGACCTTCGGGGCCCGCCATTTCCGCTTGGTGGGGCAGCAGTTGCATCAGTTCGGCGATCGCCCGCCGACCGCGGCGCACGGTCACGCCTTCAATGATCTGGGCCCCCAGCACAAAGAACAGAACGACCAAGGCGGTAATGAATTGCCGCACCGCCAACGCCGCCGCCAGGGCGATGGTCATGGACAGCTCCATGGTCATGCGGCGGGAAAAAAGATTGGCCAGCGCGGTTTTGAAAATCGGCCAGCCGCAGACCAGCACCACGGCCAAACCGACGCCGCTCAGCCCCGGCCACGGCTCGCCCAGGCGCAGCCAGACGGGAACCATCGCCGCCGCCACCACGCCCAGGCGAATCAGGTCCACCACCCGCACCCGGTATTCGTGGGCCGGTCGGGCGTCGTGAACCTGGGAAGCGGAATGGTTCATACCCATGCCTTTAACCAGGGGACCATTTTTGATTTCGCTTTTCGCCGGCGGGTCGGGCGAAGCGAAAATCCGGACTCCCGAACCCCGGCGTGCGGAGGCCGGGGGTGAAGCCGCAACGCCGCGCTTATCGGGGACCAGGCTACTTCAAGTAACTGCGCAGCACATCAATCAATTCCTCGGCCGCGGCAACCTGCGCCTCATTGGGTTTGTGCCGGGGGTCCAACACATGCAGCCGGATATATCCTTCCACCACTTCCACCATCAATCCGGCCATG
>JAKCCC010000058.1 GCA_021838985.1 Planctomycetota bacterium | reverse complement strand
GGCCAGGAGATGATGATGCACCGCCACCAGCACCTCCGCGACCACGCCCACCTGGGCGTGCTCCAGGAAGGCGTCCATCGTCTGCACGATGCCTCCGATGGTGGAATTTTCCATCGGCGCCAAGCCTATATCGACATGGCCGCGGGCCACGGAATCAAACACCGTGGCGATATCCACCACCGGCACGTGTTCCACACTCGATCCAAATTTTTTTACCGAAGCCAGATGCGAAAAGCTGCCCTGCGGCCCTAAAAACGCGATACGGAGCGGCTTTTCCAAAGCGAAGCTGCCCGACATTAATTCGCGATAAATCGTCTCGACGCAAGTATCGGACAACGGACCACCCGTCTGGCGGTTGGCCTGGCGCACTTTCGCCAGGACTTCTTTTTCACGATCGGGAGCGTAAATGGGTGAATTGGCCTGCTGCTTCAGACGTCCGATTTCCACCACGATGCGGGCGCGGGCATTGAGCAGCTCGACAATGCGTTCGTCCAACTGATCAATCTGGGTGCGAAGTGACGCCACGGACTCCGGCTGCGACATCCCGACACCTCTGCCCTTGAAAATAGTCGAACTCCGATCCCGCCTTTCCGCCGCGTGCGGCGGCGAATCAAAAATCGGAAGTCACCCCTCAAAAAATCCGGCGCTCTCCCTCCCGCGAATCTTATCCCGGCTTGCCCTGCCCGGCAATACGGGGCAGCCTTCCCGAGGCCCCAAGAATCCGCGCCGTCCAGTCTGACCATGGTCGGGAATGTCAGAACCGACTGGTACCAAGGCCACCGATCGGCGGATCTGCCAGGATGAACCTGGGTAGAGCGCCGCGCCATCCAAGTCCGCCTGGGGACGGAGCAGTTTAGTTGCCCCGGCGACCTACGGCGGACCGGGCCAAAGCGCCGTGCCGCCCGGGACCACCAGTCCAGCACCGCTCGTCGAAAATCGTCACCCCCATCCTTTCCACCCAACCCATCCGATTGGCCATGTTCGGGGCGCGGCGTTATCATACCGTTGGCGTCAGCGGTGAAAGCGGACCACAGGCTGCGTTTTCCCCGCGTGGATCGGCTGCCCCGCCGCCGTAGCTCAGTCGGTAGAGCGGCGCTTTCGTAAAGCGCAGGTCAAGGGTTCGAGTCCCCTCGGCGGCTTTGAAGGCTCAGCCGTGCTGGGCAGCCTTACCCGCCTAAGTACGCCTTATCCATGCCCGATGCGAGGTGCCCCGTAGCCATCCATGTCCCCACCACTGCTGCGATCAAAACTCCGGACTCCATTTTCCAATCCCCATTCCCCGGAACCTGGCGGGCGGTGCGCGACCGCGCCCCGAAAAATTGTCGCAGCCTCCTGGCGGGCGTGGCCGGATTTTGGGGCGGGAACATACCCACGGGTGTCATGCATGCCGCCGCTAGGACGTTGGCGGCTTGGCGCTGACGCGGCGAGCCGCCGTTCGCCAAAACCTCCGGCCACACCCTCCTGGCCGCGTCGCGGAAGCGCTGCTGGAAGTTTTGGGCGATCTGCGCCATAATAAAGGTTTTGGGCTTCGGCCAACGCCGGCGGGCCGGCCGAAGCGTCAGGCGGATCTAACGATAAAGGTGGCGGCAAGTGATGCGGGAATATCTGATCGCCGGTAATTGGAAAATGAACCTGGGGCGCACGGAGAGCGTGTACCTGGCCCGGGAGCTGGCTGATAAAATCCCCGCCAACGATGCGGTGGAAACGGTGCTGATTCCGACGTTCGTGCATCTGGACGCGGTGCACCAGGCGATTGCCTCCAGCGCTCTGAAACTTGGCGCCCAGGATGTTTACTATGAAAAAAAAGGCGCGTTCACCGGTGAAATTAGTCCGGCCATGCTTAAGGAAGTCGGCGTGCAATTCGTCCTGGTCGGACACTCGGAACGGCGCCATATCCTCGGGGAGACCGACGCCCTGTTAAACCAGAAGACCCGGGCCGCGATCGCCGAAGGCTTGAGTGTGGTTCTTTGCGTAGGGGAAACGCTCCCGGAGCGCCAAAGCCATCAAACCAATGAAGTCGTGGCGCGGCAACTTGCCGGCGGCCTGGCCAAGGTCGACTCGGACATGGTGCAACTCCGTCGACTGGTGATTGCGTATGAACCGGTCTGGGCCATCGGCACGGGCCTTACCGCCACGCCTCAGCAAGCCCAGGCGGTCCATAGCTTTATCCGCCAACGTCTGACGGACTTGTATGGAACCTCACTCGCCCGGACCATCCGCATCCAATACGGTGGATCGGTCAGGAAAGCCAACGCGGCCGACCTGCTGGCCGAAGCTGACATCGACGGTTTACTCGTCGGCGGTGCGAGCCTCGCGGCGGATGAGTTCGCGGACATCGTGCGCGCGGCCGAGCAAGTAAAAGGTAAAAAGTAAAAAAGAAACCACCCGCGAACCCCGAAACCAGGGACTGAAAACCTTACCTACATGCTCACGACGCTGCTGACCATTTTCTTCGCGCTGCTGTGTTTGCTGCTTATTCTCATTGTCCTGATCCAACGCGGGCGCGGGGGCGGACTGGTCGGAGCCTTTGGTTCGGGAGGCGGCGGTTCCGCCTTCGGCACTAAAACCGGTGACGTGTTCACCACCGTGACCGTGGTGCTGTTTGTACTGTTCATGCTCCTGGCGATCTGGTTGAACTGGCGGGTCCAAGGCTCCGTCCCTCGGGCGACCCCGGCGCCCCCGACGCCACAGGCGCCTGCCACTCCGGCCGGCGGTGCTGGCGCGCCCGGCCAAACCGGCCAGACGGCATCGCGCCCGGCGCGGCCCGGCCAATCCGCCGGCGGCGCGGCCCAGACGCAACCGTGAACCATTACCCGAGCGTTGGGATTCTTTATTTTGCCCAGGGGTGTCCGGAGGCTGGCCACGGTTTAAGGATTTTCCGCCATGATCGTCAGTATGACGGGTTACGGGCGCGCCAGTGGCGAGCAGGCGGACTTGGCCTGGGTCGTGGAAATCCGCTCGGTCAACCACCGCTTCCTTAAACTGGAGATGCATCTACCCGACCCGATGGCCGGCGCGGAACCGGCCATCGAACAACTTCTGCGGCAACAACTGGGGCGCGGCTGCGTGACCGTCACCGTAACGGTTACGCCGGGAGAGACCGCGGCGGCCACGGTGAATCTTCCGGTGGTGCGGTCTTATCTGCGGCAATTGCTGGATCTGGCCGGCGCTGTGGACGCCGACGCCGCCGGTCAACCTCCCGCCACGTTGACCCTTGATCTGGCGCAGCTGCTTACCCTCCCCGGCGCCTGTCAGGCGCCGGCCTCGCCAGAGCCGCGGCACCAGCAGCACGATTTCCTGTTGAAACTCGTCCGCGACGCCCTGGAACAGTTGCTGCGCATGCGCCGCGACGAGGGCGAAGCACTCTGGCGCGATCTCCAGCAACATCTCGATGGCATCGGTGAAGCGATTCGCAACATCCGCGTTCTGGCGCCGGCCGTGGCCCGGCAATACCATGAAAGGTTGCGGGCGCGGGTGCGGCAATTGGTGCAGGACTCAGGTGTGGCGCTCCATGATGCCGATTTGCTTCGCGAGGTGGCGCTTTTTGCCGAGCGCGCCGATATCAACGAAGAACTGGCGCGGCTGCAGGGGCATCTGGATCATTTCGTGCAGTTGAATCAAAGCGGACAGCCGCGGATTGGCCGAACTCTGGATTTTATTGGCCAGGAAATGCTGCGTGAAGCGAATACCATCGGTGGAAAATGCGCCGACGGACAGATCGCGCGCTGGACACTGCGGATCAAGGGGCTGATCGACCGCCTTAAAGAGCAGGTTCAAAATGTTGAATAGCGGGCTGTTGGTGTTTATTTCCGGGCCGTCCGGGGTGGGCAAGTCCACGATTTGTCGCCGCCTGGCGAATGACTTGCCCGGGCGGTTCGCCCTGTCGGCCACCACGCGAATCGGTAAACCGCAGGATCAGTGGGGCAAACGCTATGTTTTCGTCGACGAACGCGAATTTCGCCGGCGCATTGAACAGAACGCGTTTCTCGAATATGCTAAAGTGTTTGGCCACTGGTATGGCACGCTCAAGCAGCCCGTGCTCGAAGCGCTGCGGGCCGGTGAAACCGTTTTGCTGGAGGTGGATGTCCAGGGCGGGCGGCAAGTATTCCAGGCGTTCCCCGACGCGGTCGGCATTTTTATCCTTCCGCCCGGCGAAGCGGAACTGGTTCGCCGTTTGCAATCGCGCGGGCGCGATGAACCCGCCGTGATTCAGAAACGTCTCGCCCAGGTCCAGCATGAAATAGCCGTGGCCCATGGCTCTGGAGCGTATCAATTGATGATCGTCAATGACGTTCTGGATCAGACGGTGCTCAAGCTGCTGGAATTCGTGCGGCAGCGGCGGGCTCAGGCGTCCAGCCGGCCGCAGCCCGCCGGTGTGCCGCGCCACGGGCGTGCGTCCACAACGCCCACCGACTGCTCGGCCTAGCCGGGAGCGTAAACGACGGGCAGGAAGCCGCACGCCGTGCGGAAGTCCTGCGATTGGAACGCCACAGCCCGGAGCGTAAGCGACGGGTAAGCGAGGCCCTCGGAGTTTTGCGGTGAACCAGCTGTGCGGTTCGGTTTTCATCGCGTGGTTTTACACAAAGGGCAAACGATGATCGAAGCCGTAAAAAGTGATGAAATCCTTCACAAATTGGGCGGACGTTTCAAGTTGTGCGCGGTCGTGCAGGCGCGCTGGAAAGAGTTGATCCGTGGCGCCCGGCCACTGGTGGAACGGCGCGGCCACCCCGATTTACAGGTGGTCATCGACGAAATCGTCCAGGATAAGGTGGCTGTGGACTGGGAGAAGAATCCCCAATTGACCAAGCCCCAGGAAGCACTGGGACGCCCATGACTGCGGCCACAGGCAGTGTACTGGTATGTGTATGTGGCGGCATCGCTGCGTACAAGGTCTGCCCCATTGTCAGTCGGCTGACGCAGCGGAATGTGCCGGTGACCGTGGCCATGACCGCCGAGGCGCAGCGCTTTGTCGGCGCCGTAACTTTTGCAGCGCTCAGCGGCCGGTGTGTCCATACCGACCTATGGGCCTCGTCCGATACTTCCGACCCCCAGCACCTCAACCTAGCGCGGCAAAGCACTGTGATTCTGGTGGCCCCGGCGACGGCCAATATGCTCGCCAAGATGGCGCATGGCATCGCCGACGATCTGGTCAGCGCTCTGCTGGTGGCCGCGCCGCCACGCGCTATCGTGGCAGCGCCCGCCATGAATGAGGGGATGTGGAATAACCCGGCGACCCAGGAAAATGTCCTGGCTCTTAAGCAACGGGGGGTGGAGATGATCGGGCCGGAGAGCGGCTGGCAAGCGTGCCGCACGGTAGGCCTCGGCCGCATGAGCGAACCGGAAGTTATTCTCCAGGTGCTCCTGCGCCGGCTGAATGCAACCTCCCCGGCCTGAAACGCGAAGGCTGGACTCCGCGACAATTGGAGCCTTTTCAGAGAAAGGGGCAAAACCCCCGAGCCACTGCTCTATATTGTTACTTTTCGCCTCGCCTCGCGCCCCTTGCTGTCCAATGGGGTCCGGCCATATCTTTTGGCAAAGGGGGTTCTGGTTCTCCTGGCCAGACACCAATACCGGAAACAGCGTGGCCGGATGGGACGTTGCCGCGGAAATTCCACCCCCGGTTCATAATCCGCCGCGAGTCGCCGTGGGCGGCTAAACGAACGAGTCCGCCTCCGTGCGAACCGGGGGCTATAGGGGACAGGGTGGGCCAAAATTGCTGGCCACACCCGTCCAATGTAGTGAAAGGTTCGGGTTAGGAACTGGAGTTTGGATATGTCTTCCGCCCTCGCCGCGCCAGATTATAAAGTCCTCATTGGCATGGAAGTCCACGTGCAATTGGCGACACGGTCGAAAATGTTCTCTGGGGCCGCGAACGGTTTTGGCGCTGCGCCGAATCACCAGGTGGACCCGGTGGTACTCGGGCTGCCCGGTGTGCTGCCGGTGATCAACCGACAAGCGGTGGAAATGGCAATTCGGGTGGGGCTGGCCCTGCACTGTCGCATCGCCGCGGAAACCAAATGGGATCGCAAGAGCTATTATTACCCCGATCTGCCGAAAAATTACCAGATCAGCCAATACGATCAGCCGCTTTGCGGCGCCGGGCAACTCGAACTGCCGCTGCCCAATGGCCAGACCAAGCTCGTGCGCGTCCGGCGGGCGCACCTGGAGGAAGACGCCGGCAAACTGTTGCATCAGGGCGCGAGCGGCGTTTCCCGCGTGGATCTCAACCGCGCCGGAACCCCCCTGCTGGAAATCGTTACGGAGCCGGACCTGGCTTCCGCTACCGAAGCCCGGCTGTTTGGCGAAGAACTGCGGCGCATCTGCCGCTATCTGGGGGTTTCCCCGGGAATCATGCAGCAAGGGCACATGCGCTTTGAGCCGAACATTAATCTGCACATCCTCCACCAGGGGCGCGTGGTGAAGACACCGATCACGGAGATTAAGAACCTCAACAGTTTTCGGGCCCTCGAGCGGGCCTGCGATTATGAAGTCCAGCGACAACTGGCCGCATGGCTCGCGGCGCCCGGGACACCGCCGAATTCTGGAAAATCCACACGCGGCTGGGATGATGACCGCGGCGTTACCATATTGCAGCGCGAAAAAGAAGAAGCGCACGATTACCGCTATTTTCCCGACCCCGACCTGGTGCCCCTGCGCGTGGCGCCGGCGTGGGTGGAGCGCCTGCGCGGTCAACTGGTGGCGCTGCCGATTTCCCGGCGCCGGCGCTATGAGCGGGAACTGGGGCTTTCGGCCAAGGAAGCCTTTGCCCTGACGGAAGAACGAGCCGTGGCGGATCTCTTCGAGGCGGCGCAGGCCGGAGCGCCGGCCAGGCGTTTGGCCAATCTGTTACTGGGACCCGCGGCGAAATTGGCCAACGAACGCGCCACCGCCGAGGGCCACCCGGTTCAGATCCAGGATCTGCCGATCACCGCGGCCCAATACGCCGCCGTGGCGCAACTGGCCGAAACCGGCCGGATTAGTGCGACCGCGGCGGCGAGCCTCGTGGAATTCTTGGCCGCGCATCCCGGAGCCGAGCCGGCCGCGGCTGCCGCCGCTCAGGGCCTGCTGCAGGTGAGCGACTCCGCCACCACCGAGGCCTGGGTGCGCCAGGCTCTTTCGGCCAATCCCCGCGCCGTGGCGGATTACAAAAATAATCCGAAGAAGAAAGCGGCGGCGCTCGGTTTTCTGCGCGGCGCTGTGATGAAGACCAGCCAGGGGAAGGCCAATCCACAATTGGTCAGTGCAATGCTGCAGACCCACCTCGACGAGCCTGCCGCGTCAGGGACCGATAAGCCATAGGCTTGACCCTTCCACGCCGCCGCTGCCGTGATTATTACGCCGCGTCGGGATCAGCCTCCTGCGCCTCATCAGAAACCAGAATTCCCAGAAATATTAGGTTTATTTCCCTACTGCTTGGTCACCGCTTAACTTTCGGGTACCCCGTCCGCCGCCATTCACCGGCCTGAAGGCCGGTGCTTCGGGTTCGGTGGCGCATCCGGGGCTGTTTCGCCAACCCGAAATTTATCGATTGGCCGAGCCCCAGGTATTGGGTTGCTGCTCCGCTGCGCCATGACCTGGGCGGTGAAATACTGGGGTCAGCCTCCGCATCGCTTCGACATGCCTTGAGATTCAAAGCGCCTTGCCTTATAGTGCCACCCCTGGCGGTTGGGGCGGCGTCGGCCCCCCCGGCCGGTTGCCAAGCCCGTAGGTCCGCCATCCCGGCTGACCAGGCCATTCAATGGAGCGTTAAGCATGTCACTGGATAGAAGTTTAAAGGGCAGAAGCACACTGGAACGTCATCGCAACGTTCTCAAACGTGCCGAACGCATCGCCCGCCTGGAAGACGCTGAAAAATGGAGCGAAGAAAAAAATTCCGTTTTTGGGTTGCTGAAGGTGGCCCATCGCAAGATAGCAACGGCCAAGAAGGCGGCCAAGGCGCCGGCCGCGGAGGCGGGCGTAACGGTTACGCCGGCGGCTGGTGCGGCGCCAGGGGCCGCACCAGCGGCGCCGGCGGCGGGGGCTAAGGGTGCCGCCGCGCCATCCAAAGCAGCGCCCCCGGTGGCGGGCAAAGCGGCGGCCACCGGAAAGCCAGCCGCACCGGCCGCCAAGGCAAAGAAATAATCCGTTCTCACCAACCCCTGTTTTCATCCTCCGTAGGTGGCGCCATGAAAACCTCGCCCCCCTACCGTCGCCCGCGCCTGGGTTTCGCACAACCACGCGTTTGGCTGCTGGCCGTAGGATGTGTGCTGTTGGGTTTCTGGCTGGGCCGCTTACCCAAGCACCCGACGGCGGCGTCGCTCCAACCCAACAGCACTTTACAGGTATATTTTTCACCGGATGGCGGCGCGACCCGCGCTTTGGTGCACCTGATTCAACAGGCCCGGCGGCAGATCCAGGTGCAGGCCTA
>JAKCCC010000057.1 GCA_021838985.1 Planctomycetota bacterium | reverse complement strand
ACTCGACGCGCATGGCTATCCCAGCGGCTGGTGGCCCATGTATCACCCGGATTGGGTCCGCGATCCGGCGGGCGCTGCCACGGGCAACTGTTATGTGATGACCAATGCCAAGAATCGATTTTTCCAATGGATCACGGTGGGAGGGGACCGCCGGGTGACGGTGCGCTTCCAGGCCAAGGTAATGGGGCCGCCCCGGATCTTTCGGATGCCTTGACCATGCCGAGTTGCGATGACTTTGTTCTGCCTTTTCCACTGGAACGCCCCCACTGCGGCATGCCGCTGGCAAACGGCAACATGGGGGCTTTGATTTGGGGCGCCGGCTGCCGTTTGTGCGTAACGGTTAACCGCTCCGACTATTGGGATCACCGCTGCGGTGAGCGTGTTTTACCCGGCCAAAGTTACCGCGAGCTGGTGGAGACTTTTGATCCGCTGGATGTTCGTCCCACCAATAAGCGGTTCGTCCGCCAAAAGCTGCCGTTGGATGTGGGAGATTTCTGGTGGCGGCCCACCCGCCTGCCGGCGGGGCGTTTTGAATTCGTTCTGGACGACGCGCTGCGTGAGGCGCGCCTCGACTACGCCAGTGGCGTGGTCGATATCGTCACGCAAGCGGGGCGACGTGTGTCGTGGATGATGGCGCGGGATAGGGGCCAGCTCTTGGCGCGCGATCCAGACCGGCTTATCCGCCAGGTACGTCCCCGCCCCGCCTGGGAATGGGTCAGCTCTACGCTCCAGCGTGCCGGCTTCGCGCCGCCCGTGCCATTTTCGGAGGGCGAAACGGTCGGATGGTTTCAACCCAGCCCGGACGATCTTGGACTCTGCGCCGCATGTGCGGGCGGGGAAGGCCGGTGGCATATTGCCGTCACCCGTGAAGCTGGCGCGGTTCGAAAGATTGGCGATCCCGCTGATTGGGACGAGGCTTTGGCGGCCAACCGCGCCTGGTGGCGTCGTTACTGGGACCATGGCCCCACGATTCGCCTGTCGCACAACCCCTGGCTCACAACGTTCTATCGCTTCGCTTTGTATAAATTCGCCTGCGCCACCGATCCGCAAGGCGTCGCCTGCGGCCTCCAAGGGCCGTGGGTGGAGGAATATCAGCGCACGCCCTGGCAGGGCGGCTATGTGTTCAACGTCAACATTCAGCAAATCTACACGCTGGCCCTGGGGATCGGGGCCTATGCGCATATGCATCCATTGTTCGACATGCTCGAATCTGATCCGTTCCAGTACGTGATGCGCGAAAACGCCCGCAACCTCCTGGAGATTGAGGACGGCCTCCTGTTGACCCACTCCGTGGATGATCGCGGCATGCAGTGCGGCGGCATCATGACCGGAAGCGTGCTCGATTTCTCCTGCGGCGGCTGGCTGGCGCAATTGTACTGGCTGTACTATCAGCATACGCGGGATGTCGAATTCCTCCGCCGGCGCGCCATGCCTTTTATGCGGGGCGTCATGCGCGGGTTTGAAGCGGCGCTCCAGGAAGAAGGAGGGCGGCTGTCGATTCCCCTGGGCGTTTCCGCGGAGTATGGCCTTGGTTTTCCCGTGATGGTCCATGGCCAGCCAAGAATACAAAACTGCGGACGAAACCCGTCCAATCAGTTGATGTGCGCCCACATGCTGGCGCAAGCTCTGCTGGAAGCCTGCGCCATTCTGGGTGAACCACCTAAACCGGTTTGGCGAGACATTCGCCGCCGCCTGCCTCCTTATACGACCGGCGGTTCGTCCGGTGCGGTGGACATGGAACATATCCTGCTTTGGGAGGGTCAGGACCTGGATGTGTGCCATAGGCACCATTCCCATCTGGCCCTTATCTATCCCTTTGCTACTTTCGATCCTTCCAACGCGGAACAGGCGCGCATCGTCAATAACACGGTCGATCACTGGATCCTGCGCGGCATGGGCCAGTGGAGCGAATGGTGTTATCCGTGGGCGGCGATCATTCACGCCCGTATGGGTTTTTCCGAGTCTCCCATACATCTGCTCGAGCTTTGGCGGGCGCTGTTCGTCAATGAAGGTTGGGCCACGGTGTATCTGCCGCGCTTCCGCGGCCTGACCGCCCATCGGCGCCAGGACATGGACAAGCCCCGCGCCACGAACGAGATCATGCAACTCGACGGCACCATGGCCGGGGCCACCGCCATCATGGAAATGCTCGTGCATCAGCAGGCCGGCGTCATCCATCTGTTCCGCGGCATCCCCGCGGACTGGTCCGAGGCGGCGTTTGAACGCATCCGTCTGCCCGGTGGCTTATCGGTCAGCGCATCCATGCGGAACGGCCAACTGGAAAATGTCACGATCACCGCGGCCACGGAACAGACCGTGCCGATCGAGTTCCGCGGCCGGCGCGACACGTGCGTCTGCCGCCGGCGCGAAGGGGTGTAACATAAGCAGGCGTGGATGTCACCATCTCGTGTCCCATGCCACCGCACGGTGTGGCCCGCGCCTGAACCGCGCCGCCAGGGACGTCATGGCTGACGGGCGCCTGGCCCGGGCCACGGCGGTGACCTAGGACTTGTCTGGCGTGTGCTACCTGGATAACGTGGTTTTCGTGAAAGGGTGGTCTTGATGCAATGCGAGGCGATCGTCTTCAAGGCCCAAAACACGGTGGGCCATGCCCGTTTTACACTGGCTGAATGTGGTCCGGAGGAAGTGGTCGTCAAGACGGCCTATACCATGGTGTCGGCCGGAACCGAGTTGCGCGTTCTCGGAGGCCATTACGGTGCGGAGGGCCAATATCCTCTGGTCCCGGGGTATTGCGTTATCGGTCAGATCGTGCACGCCGGCCCGGAAGCGAAAGGCTGGAAGGTGGGGGATTGGATCAGTGGCCGCAATCCCAAGGCTCTGCCCGCCATCCATGCGCGTTGGGGCGGCCAGGCCTCGGCGCACGTATTTAGCGCCTCCTCATTCGAGGATCGTCCCGTGTTGTTGCCGGCCGGGGCCAATCCCCTGGATTATTGCGTCACCGAGATCGCCGCGATCAGCCGGCGCGGCGTGGTGGCGGCCCGGCCGCAAGCGGGCGATACCGCCGTGGTGATCGGCCAGGGCATGATCGGCGCATTATCAGCCGCGTGGCTGTGTGCGGCCGGCTGCCGCGTGGGCGTGATAGATCTGGAACCGTCGCGTTTGGAGCGGGCGCTTCGCTTGGGGGTCGCCGCCGCGTTTGACGCCAGCGATCCCGAGGTCGCCCGGCGGGTCGGGACCTTTTGCAATGGTGGGGCGGATATCGTGGTGGAGGCGTCGGGTGTGATTCCAGCGGTGGAGCTGGCGTATAAACTGGTGCGGAAAAAACCGCAAGCCTATGGCCCACAGTACAAGAGGGAGCCGATCCAGTTTTACCATGGCGACTGGCCGCGTCTGGTTATGCAGGCTAACTACATCGCCCCGATCAGCATGAATCCATTCGGGTTTGTCGAAGGTGAAGCGGTGACGATCATCAGCCCACGCGATCGGGGCGTGGAAGACCGCCAGGCGGCGGTGGAGGCCATTCGCCGCCGGCAACTCGAACCTACCCATTTTATCGATCTCGTGGCGCCTTACGCCGATGCCGCGGCCGCCTACGAAAGCCTCCGCTGCCGCCGCAGATTTTCCGTGATATTTGATTGGAGCGAGGCCGTATGAGCGCTGATCTTTCGCCCCGCGAACGGGTGCGCCTGGCCCTGGCGCGCCAGCCAACAGACCGCACGCCCATCGCGATGGTCTGCTCCGGGATCCGCCCCGCGGCGCGGCGGGGGCTGGAGGCCTATCTGCAAAGGGAGCGGGGGTTGACCGTCGAGCAATATTTCGAGCCGCTGCTGGATATCCAGAGCGTCGGACCGGATTATTGCGGACCGCCGCTTCCGCCGGGCGCCAATATTTGGGGCGTGCGTCGCCAGGCGGTCAGTTACGGCTTGGGCAGCTACGACGAGATCCAATTTTATCCGCTGGCGCAGGCGAACACCGAGGCGGACATAGCGGCCCACCGCTGGCCCGAAGCCGGCTGGTTCGACTACGGGTCCGTCCGCCCGAAAATCGCGGCCCTGGACGGTCAGCGCGAATATTGTCTCATGGCGGCGAATGGGAATATTTTCGAAACGTCCTGGTTTATGCGCGGGCTGGAGAACATAATGATCGACCTGGCCACGCAGCCGGACCTGGCCCACGCGATATTCCAGCGGGTGACCGATTTTTACGTGCGCTATTTTACGAACCTCCTGCAGGCGGCAGGGGGACGCATCGATCTGGTATTCACGGCCGACGACATCGCTGGCCAGAATGGATTGCTGATGTCGTTGGACATGTGGCAGCGCCATATCAAGCCGTACCATACGCGGCTCAACCGCCTTATTCATGAGTACGGGGCCAGGGTGATTTACCATTCCGATGGCGCCGTCATGGCCGCGGTCGATGGTCTCGTCGATATGGGTATCGATATCCTGCAGCCGTTGCAATTCGACGCCAGCGGCATGGATCCGGAGGCGCTCAAGAAAAATTACGGAGCCCGCATTGGTTTCCAGGGGGGCATCAGCGTGCAAAAGACGTTGCCGTTCGGAACCCCTGCGGACGTAGCGCACGAGGTCCATCAACGCATAGCCGTCCTGGGAAAGAGTGGCGGCTATATCTTGGGGCCGTCGCATATGATCCAGGATGGCACGCCGCCGGAAAACATCGTGGCCTTGTTCGATACGGCGGCGGGGATACCAGGTGAGCGCGCTGCGGTGGGCGCCAGTTGCCCACCGGTTGGCTTTAACGGGGCTTCTGGCCCATGAAAAGAATCCCCGTCAGGGCGAGGTCACTATGAGGGGTCAATCACTATGACGGATGTGTACGAGATCCATCGCTGGCTGGAGAAACAGTCGGCTCGGCCGCTTTATAAGGATGAGGGGGTCATGTTCGGCGACCCGTCCCGCCCGGTCACCGGTGTGACCGTGTGCTGGATGCCCTCGCCGGCCAACATCCACGCCGCTGCGGCCGCGGGGCATGACTTGCTCATCCACCACGAGGCGCTGCTATACCCCTATCCCTTCGACCACAGTCAGCCACTTTCAGCCATGCACTGGCGCACGAATGGTCAGCGCCTGGCCGCTCTCGCCCAGACCGGGTTGATCGCTACGCGGTTGCACGCGACTCTCGATCAACTTTTCATCTTCGACGCGTTTGCCGAACAGCTTGGCCTGAAGCGCGTCGTCGCGCAGGGCGCCGAGTATCACCATCGCGTTTTTGAGATCGAGCCTACCGCCTACGTTGATCTGATCCAGCAGGTGAAAAAAGCCACCGGCCTGAAAGATCTGCGCGTCACCGGCGTTCGCCGTGATCGCCTCGTTCGGCGCGTGGGCATGCCTTGGGGCGGCTTGGGGCTTTTCGTCAACGTCGGTTACGTGCAGAGTCTTGTCGAGCTTATCCCCGATATTGACGTAATGGTCGTCGGTGAGACCGATAACTACGGCTTTCGTTTTTGCACGGAAATCGGAATTGATGTGATCGAAACCAGCCACGAGGTAAGTGAGAACCCGGGGCTGGGGCGCTTTGCCCAGGCGCTGAAGGAAAAGTTCCCCTCGTTAGACGTTCGGCACATCGCCGATCCTTGTGTTTGGATGGCCCGCTGATGGTCCCGCGGGTCGTGCCGGATGGTAGGCCAGTGTCGCACATCGATAAGGCCCAACTGATGCTGGGCTGGCAGACTGAGGCCGGGTTCAGTTGAGCGGGCGGAAAGCCGTCGCCACGGAGAAATGTTTCAGTCGGGGGCAAGTCTGATCGTCAAACGCAATGGCCTTCTGGTAACGGTGGGTTTCCCAAAAGCGCAGGTAGCGACGGTATTCCACGACAGAGAGCAGAGACGGATGTTCCAGCAAATCTGCTGGTTTGCGGCATGATAATGCGCTGTAACATCAACGGGTTTTGCGTCTTGGCGGCAGCTTCTTCCGTGTGGCTACATGCACGCCGCGGTGCGGAAGCGCTGCGGGCAAGTCGCCGAAGAGGGCGACTCAGCCTGGTCGCCCGCTGGCGACACAAAGTCCTGCCCGCCCACCGGCGGGGCGAGCGGGGCGCGACGACCTGGGCTTTTTCCAGCAACTTTTGCACCGAGGTCCACGGCTGCGGGATGCAATGGCCATGCGGCCGGCTGCGGATCAGCAACTGCGTCGTGCAGAGCGTGCCGAGTTCTTCAAGGCCTCCCTGCACGGTGGCGCTGAGGTCACGCCAGCGTCGGGCCAATGCCTGTACGATTCTGGAGGACAGCGTGATCACCCGTGATCACCGAGGTATGGTCCTGCGCTTCGCTCCGGGCCACTCCGCGGCTTGCCGGGTTCGAAGGACTATCCGTGGCATGATTCGTGGGGACGGCCAGCGTCGCTCATACGCGGTGATTCAGACGGAATGAGGCGCCAGGTGGAGCAGCCAGCATCTCGCTCGCGGTGACGCCGCCGCGCTCGGGAATCGGCTCAGGGCCGCCGTACCGCCTCGGGGCGCCAATAATATCAGGTTCCGCGTTGCGGGCCACCATCGCGTTGGCCAATTCGGGGTTAATTCAGGGATATCTCGAATGGAATTTGGGGCTATGTTTTGCCGCCGGTGTCCGGCGAGGGTCCTGGCGTGCCCGGATTTGGCGATGCCGGAGGAAATCCGTATAGTCTACGTGAGGAATGCTTGGGCGGTCCAAGAGCAATGGCCGCCGCCCGAAGAAGGCACGGAATTCGGATTATAGGACGTCCCGGCTGCGGGTGACAGCCTGCGGCCCCGAGGCCCCGGAGAGCGACTCAGCCATGCACCAGCTGCCGACACCCGCGACGCAGGGGCAACGTTGGCGGAGATTGCTGTCGACTCACGCCATCCACATGGTCCACGCCCACCGCAACGACGACGTCGAATTATACTGTCCCATGCACGCGCACGAGTACATGGAGTTCGTCGTTGCCGACCGGGTGGGCGGCATCACCCACTTCGGCTCCGCCGGGGGGCTCCTGGAATTCCACGAGGGCGACGTGTTGTTCTACCCTCCGAGGGTGCAGCACGACCAGCGGATGTCCATGCGCGGCGGCGTGAACCTCGTGATAGGCGTTGAAGCAAATCTTCCGCTCACCCCCCCCCTTGACCGCCCGCAGCTGCTCGCGGTGCGGATTCGTTCGGAAATCGTGGCGCGGGTCGAGCGCATCGTCGGCGCCTATGGATACGCCCAGGACGAACTAACTCAAGTGCTTATGGACAGTGAGGCCCGCGCTATTCTGGCTCTTCTTGTGCGCGAAGGCCTGGAGCGCGACTTCGCCGAGGCGGAGCATAACGCGCAGCGGTTGGCCCGTTTGGCCCGGCAGCATCTTGGCCGGCAATTCGCCCACATAAGATCCATGCGAGGTATCGCGGAGGAATTGGGGTGCAGTCCAGATTACCTTCGCCACATCTTCCGCGCCGAATACGGCCAGAGCATGTCGGAGTGGTTGCGTGAAGTGCGAATCCGCCATGCCCAGGGCCTGCTGGCGCAAACGTCGCTCCCTATAAAAAAGATCAGCCGGTCCTCCGGCTTCAGTCGCGTGCAGTATTTTTACCGCCAGTTCAGCCGGAGCACCGGCGTCACCCCCGCCCGCTTTCGCAGCCAGTGCGGCGCGGCCGCACCTCGACCACGCGCCGGCCGGCGTCGGCCTGGTGGCCCCTGAAACAGCGCCAAGGCGGCCACGCCGGCGTTGGAAATTCGGCGCGGGTCCGCAGCTCGCCGAGCATCAATATGCGCAGGCATGTGTTCATATATACATGCCAACCACAGCACCAGGGCGGCTTGCCGCGGGGCCGCTATTTAATAGCGCCTGAACGAATGGCCGCCAGCTCCTCCGGAAAACCGCTGCCGGCGGGTCGAAATATTATTACACAAAACGGCGTTTTCTTGTACAGAGCGGACGGTACAATCCGGGGACCGGTGCGATAAAATGTCAATAGAATAAGGTATAATCCCGCTAGCATGCCCCGGCAGGTTTGACCACAATGGCACAGGGGCACTTGCACTGTGTGGCTGCCGCGCATACTATGACGTGTTATTAAGGGCGACACTTTCTTGAACGGAACGGGCCGTGTGGAAAGTGGTTTTCCCGTCCGCTTGTAATGGGAGGTACCCATGTTGGTGTGTTCTGGCATGCAGCCTCGGTGCGGCGCAGGCGGAGTGGTCCCACCGCGCTGTGATCATTGTGTTGGCTCTCTTTTAAAGGAGATTACCATGAGAGCGTATCACATCCTTCAGTCCGTAGTCGGAGCCGTGTTGTCCCCAGTTACCTGGCTGCTTACTGCTGTGGCTTTGGTGCTGAATTCCATGGTGCTGAGCCTGGCCCGGGGGCTGGGCGCGTATGGCGACCTGGAGTCGTTGCTTAGCCGCGCCGGATTGCGGTCGTGGCGACGCCGTTTCAGGAGTGCGTTAGCGTTTACGTTGATCGAGCTGCTGGTAGTGATATCGATAATAGCCATTCTTATATCTATATTACTACCTGCGTTAGCCAAAGCCCGGG
>JAKCCC010000056.1 GCA_021838985.1 Planctomycetota bacterium | reverse complement strand
CGTGGTGCACTCGCACGAGTTCCGACGCTTGGGCGGTGGCCGGAGGTCGGTAGTGGTCCATACGTACAAGGAGTTGGTCAAGTTCGAAACTGGATACCGATGGCAGCGTCCCGCCAGCGGTCAGGACGCACGGGAAACTGGCTTTACGTTGATCGAGCTGCTGGTAGTGATATCGATAATAGCCATTCTTATATCTATATTGCTACCTGCGTTAGCGAAAGCCCGGGAATTGGCCAACCGCGCGGTGTGCATGGCCAATATACGCGGGATCGTCCAGTCCATGGTGACGTACGCTCAGTCAAGCAACGGTGTGTTTCCAAATATCCCTGTAGGCAGCGCCGCGCCGCGCAACTACTACTGGAACAATCCAACCATCCCGAACGAAAACGGAACGGCCAACCTGACCGCCGACGAGGTCGTCCAAGGGTGGTTCGTGGCTGGCAACGTGTGGCAAAGGCCCGCTCCAGCGCAGTCCATGTGGCTCTTGGTGCTCGAGGGCTACACTACTCCGGCGAGCTTCATCTGCCCGTCCGACCCTCTGGCCCAGGGGCCATCCCTGGAGGAGTACAACAACGCCGGGACCTCCAACTACCTGCCCACTTTTGGATATATGAGTGCCAGCTCGTCCCCAAGCAATCCGCTTAACTGGTATGGTGAAGGCGAAAGCTATGCCTTTGCGTTCTATGATCCATCGGTGGGTGGGAATGTGCCGTATTCCGGGTTACCGGGGCTATGGTGGTCGACTAACGGTGCCAACACCCAGGTTCCCCTGATCAGCGATATGGCGCCCGTTGACGAAGGCTCCGCAACAGATAATGGGTACGGGGACGGCCCAGGCGAGGGCGTGTACCAGCGCATCACCACCACGCTGCCGACGGCCAACACGTATGGCCCGTACATCTACAACTCCGGCAACCACGCCGGCGACGGTCAGAATGTGGGCTTCGGAGATGACCACGTCACCTGGGAAACCTCCCCCTACGTGGGCCAGAATGGTGACAACATTTTCACCTACACCACCGCCACCGGCGTGGTGAACGGTACCACGGATACCAGCCAAGTAGGGCTCACGGCCATCGATGGAGCGTTCGTCGTCAATGCTCCCGTTCCGGAAATCGGAACGCTGGCCCCACCGTTTGACACCTGTGTGACACCGGTACGGACAGTCAATCCTGCCACAGCCGCGGGGGGCCACGCGTGGTAAGGAGATTAGCCTCCGAGGGGGGCGGGCCTGGGTGGGTTCGACATCGCCCACACGGACCTAGCCTGACCGGCCAGAGCTAAGCGAGGCAGTCTCTTGTCGAGGCGCCAAGAATGCACGGGGCACGTGGTCCACGTCGATCCAGCGAGGCCAAGCTGGATCGGGTGGGCTGTTCCGTACCGTCTAGTCGGCGGTGGATAGTTCCTCCGCGGGAACGCATGCGCATCCTTGTTGGCAATCACACAAAGCTTAAGGGACCAGCTGTGGATCGTAGAGATTTCATAAAAATCGTGGGCATGACAACGGCCCAAACGGCGATGGTCAGCTTCCCCCTAAAACCAGTCCGGTCCGGAAACGCTCAGGCCCTGGCTCCAACAAGCACGCCCCAGCGGAAGCTTGGCCATTCGCCGCCCACTATCCTCGATGAGCTTTATGCCGGCCGCAAAACCAAGGCCGTAATCGGCAAGGCCCCGTCAGGCAAGACCATGCTACTTGTGGATGGGCGCCCCCGACCGCTGTTCTGGGCTAATCTTACCGGTGGTGGCCCCGACTATCGTCGGGCGGGTTTCAACACCGTCTATCACGAATTCTGGTTTGACCAGCACAAGCCGTTGCAGGAGCGGTTTCCCGAATGGGATAAACAGTTACTGGCGATCAAACGGCAGGGGCTGTACGTTATCCTTTACATCCACAGCATTCACGCCGGTGCAATGCCGGGGGATTTCGATCCGCAGTGGCGGGATTACGTGCAAGCGATCGTCCGAAGATACCGCTGGTTAACGAATCTCATCGGGTGGGATTTCTGCGACGAACCAGCCGATCACCTTACATATCCGGACGACGCCTTCCGCGATTTCCTGAGGGATAAGTATCACACCATCGCCGCGCTGAACCAAGCTTGGAAAAGCACTTACGCGGTGTTCGGCGATATAAGGCTCGAATACCAAAGAAACGGATATGGCGTGCCGGAAGGCAGCATGGCCACGCCCGCGCTGCCTTTCGGCATCGGGCCGAAGGCGTTTGATTCAGCCGCTTTCAAGCTTCTCCGCAACGCCCAGGCGAACCGTACTTTCGCGGAAGCGGTGCGGGAAATTGACCCCGACACGCCGCTCTGGAGCGGGGCGAATAATATGGCTTGGCCGATGACCCAGATACCGCGCCATCAGGGTATCTTCGTCGATTTTTATCCGGAAATAGGCGCCGGCAATGATCTCGAAACACAGGATATCTGGGCAATGTCGATTGCGCGTGGTTCCAACGCGCACCCGGCGATGCAAATGCTCCTGCCCGAGAACTACGCCGGTGGGAAACCGCAGTGGAATTTCGATCCACGTGTTCTGCGTGGCTGGATGGTCGAATCAGCCCTCCACGGCGCCGCGGGGGTTACGTGGTGGCCATGGGGATACCTGTACGCAGATGGCGCGGCGCTGGGATTGGAAAGGGTTGACATGTGTGGGTTGACTACCCGCATTTTGGTGGATTCTGGCCTTTTCGAGATGCGGCCGCTGAACACCGTAGCCGTGTTGTATCAGCCCTATGCCAACGGATGGGAAGCGGCCAGCCAGGTGTATGGCCTGTTACGTTACCCCAGCGAGGAACCAGTTGTCCTTATGCGCCAGCTCAAGTTTGGCAGCCGTTTCGGCCAGGTGGATTACCTGAGCCACCTGCGGCACCTGACGGCCGTGGCGCTGGACCAATACGGCGTCGTATTGGCTCAATTTACCCCGGACCTCACTGCGGAGGATATCACCAAGCTTGCCCGTTACGTCAGGGACGGCGGCGTCTTGTTCGCGGATGTTGGTTTTGACTGCCTGCGTGCCGGCGCCATAGTGACTGCGATGGGCAGCGAGTCCAAGGAGCTTTTCGGCATCAAGACGCTCCAAGTGAGCACGGCCGGGCGGGGACGCTGGGTGGCCACAGGCAAGTTCGGCCAGTTGCTGGGGGATCTGAAGGAGGGGGCTGATGCCACGGACGATCTCTTTCAATACGCCCTGGACGTGGAGCCGACCACCGCGGCTGCAGCGCTGCGCGGGCCGGGCCGGCAGGGCCTGTATGTTCATCCCGTCGGCAAGGGCTACGCGATCTACTGCAGCTGCCTGGCGTGGTCCCGGTGGACCGTTACCGATCGGCTGTTTCGCAAAATCCACTCCGCCCTGTTCGCGCGACGGTGTCGAATTGAGAAGGTGGGCGAGGACGACTGGTCGGGCGTCTCAAAGGAACCGTACCTGGCGCCGGGTTACGAGATTGCACGCTTTACCACGGGTTACGCCCTGCAGAATCGCATCGGCGGCGCGGCGCGTATCGCCGTACGCGTGGACGGGGAGGAAATCCCGCATTCCCTGGCGCCACGGAGCGTCCTTCTGGTTCGAGGCGGGCAGCCTATCCCACTTGGCACTGGAATTTGGCCTGCGGTCAAAGGCCAGGCTTTTGCCGACAAACCCCTCCAGAAAACGGGCCAAGCAAATGGGCCGCGTGGGAGGTAATCGGCGTATGCTTAAGAGGATCCGGGTCGGTGCGTATTTTGGGGCGGGTCTGCTCACCGCCGTGCTGCCGGGGATCTCGGCGGCGGCATCGCGACCTGCGCTGGGTGTCGGCGGCTTCGGCGAGACCGTCTCCTACCCGTTCACGAACTTCCGGTCCTCGTTGCCCGGCGTCTGGCCAGGCCGGCCCGACGACCAGGGTTCCGTCGTGCGCGAACCTGGCCGAAAACACAAGGGCAGGTCCGTGGTCCGCTTGAACTGGAGCTTACCGAGCCGAAATCCGGCCAACAACTTCGTGAATTTCTTTTGGCATCGGAAGCTTCTCGGCCGTCCCGTCGCCGTGCAGGCGTCGATCTATGCACCGCCCCGGGATGTGGGGGCGACTGTGGTGCTCTGGCTTTCCGACGCTACCGGCCAAGACTTTCTTTCCAGGCTTAGCTTGAATCGGGCCGGTTGGAACCTGTACCGTTTCCCGGTGGCCGGAATTCCCGCCGCCTGGAAATCCGGGGCCGGTGACGGTGTGCAGCACCTTCCATTGCAGTTGTTCGGGCTGTCTCTGGAATGGCCCGGGCACACCGGCCACATCCGATTGAGCGGGCTAACGGTGGTGGCGCAGGGGCCGGCACGCCAATTTGTCACCTGTTCCCCCATGGCCGCACCGCGCTCCGTGACCGACGTGCCACACTTCACCGGCTGGGGAAAGCCGCCGCTTTGCCGGCTCGACGTGGAGAACTACAGCGGCGTCGGTCGGGGCCGGTTGGCGCTCTCCCTGGCTGCGCGGAACGCTTTGACGGGGAGGGTGGTCTGGCGGACCCGCCTGCCGATTCCGCGGCTGCCAGGGCGGGGTGTATTTGAGGCCTCCTTTACCCCGGCAGTCGGAAACGGGGTCTTTAACCTCCGGTACTCTGTATGGGCTAAGGGCCAAAAGCTTCCCAACGCCTCCGGCACCGTTCGCCTGGCGCGCATGATGGGCGCTGTCTCCGAAAAATCCGGAAAGTCTGCGCGCGTCTACGCCCGCCGCTGGGGCCTGGCCGGCGGAATATTCTGGCAGTGCCCGCCGGAGCGCGCCGCGGCCACCGGCGCTTTCTGGCAGCGGTACCAGGGGAGTTGGTTGCGAATGGAACCGCGTCCGGGCGAATTTGACTTCCTCCCGGCGGTCCGCGGCGTGCAGTTGGCGCGCCAGGCGGGGCTGGCGGTGGATTACCTCGCGGTCCTGTATGGTCAGCCGCTGTTCTACCGGGAAAATCGCGCCTCCTTCGCGCCAGCCTATGGCCGGATGCTGGCGGGTTTGGCGGCTGCGCTTCGCCGGCAGGTTCACTGGTACGAGCTCGGCAATGAGGACAATGGAACCACCAAGTACCTCTACACCGAAGTCGCTCGCAACGGCGCCGCGGCGGTGCGATCAGCGGACCCGATGGCGATGCTGTGTAACTCCGCCACCGCGGGGGTTGACCTCGGCTGGCTGCAGATGCAGTCCCGCCGCGGCCTCTTCAGTGATCTCGACGCAGTCGCCACGCACCCCTACACCTGGGGCGAATCGCCAGAAAAATTCGGCGTGCTCAGACAACTCCGCCGGGTGAACCGATTTATCGACGGTCTGGGTGGCATGAAGTTTCAGCTCACCACGGAATTCGGCTACAGCCAGGCGCGAAGCAATAAGGAGGAGCCGTTTGTCGGCCAGCGCGCCAGGGCGGAGTATATCGTGCGGCACTTTGCCATCCAGGCCGCGGCTGGCTTGCTGCGCGGGGGCCTATATTCCTGGGACGGTGATTTCGGGATTTACAACGAGGGCCAACCCTACCCGGCCGCCGCGGCGGTCAACGCGTTTTGTGATTTCACGTATGCCTCCCGCTTTGTCGGCTGGTGGCAGCGGGACAAACGGGTCTGGGCGGTCATGTTCGAACGCGCGGGAAAGCCGCTACTCATGGCTTGGTCGCCGTTGGGCCAGGGAACGTTGACCCTTAGGGGCGCGCCGGTCGGTGCGCGGGTTTGGGATATCTATGGAAATCTCCTGCCGGCGTCACGGCCGCAGGGCCAATTAATTTTGCACCTTACCGGGGCGCCGATGTATGTGACTGGCCTGCCGCCGCAAGCGTTGCTCCGGCCGTTAGCCAACGCAGCCAGACACGCACGCCGGCGCTATGCGCGCGTTCTGGCGAGTTCTTCCCTGCGGAGCATTGGGCCGTGGAAGCGAATGGCGGCCGTTGACGCTCCCCCCCTTGGCCAGCTGACCACGTTGCTGCGGCGTTGGCGGCCCACTGGCCGCTCTATTTCCCCCGCCACCCAAGCGGTCATAGCGGAAAGCGTCCGGCGGCTGATCCTGGCGGCGCACGCCAGGGCCATTACGTCCCCCGGCGCTACGGCCAAGTACACCGGCGCGCACCGAGCCACGTGGCGCCGCTGGGTGCGACATGTGACGAGCTCCGTCAGGCGCGAGGGGATCGATCTCCCGGCGGTGCGGTGGACGCTGTACCAATGGCAACGAACACGCGACGAGGCGGCGATGTGCCATGAGCTGGGCGACGACCGACTTGCCGCGCTTCTTTCTAGTCTTGATCCGGTTTTCAATCATTTGTGCGCGGTGCTGGCCGCCCGTGGCCCCAGGGTTTTCTTTCCGATCTGGCCTTACCTTTACCAGGGCGGTAAGAGGTCCCCCTTGGTGGAAACCCTCCAGTTTGTCTCCGGCAAAGCAGTGCCACTCAAAATGCGCCTGGATTCCTATGCTTCCCGGACCTATGCTGCGAGGGTCACCCTGAAATTGCCGCGGGGCTGGAGGGCCACGCCGCGCCTTTGGGCGGGCAGAGTCGTGCCGGGGCGGCCCAGGGTGGTGCGGTTTGTGGTCACCGCTGGTGCCAACGTTACTAAGACCATCTTCGCCACCTTATCCGTACCGGGCAGGCCGCCGGTTCGGCTACCATATAGCTGCGCCGTGCTCCCCGCGCTGGGCGTGGCGGTCGCGCCCGTGCCAGCGCTTTTGCCGAGGGCGCCCATATTGCTTGGAATCATCAACCATGGCGCCCGCAAGGAGAGTGTTGCCTTGCGGCTGTACCGGGAGCCCGGCAACCGCCCGCTGGGTCCGACGGAGACGGCTTCCTTGGGGGTCGGTGGGCGCGCCTGTTTAATTTTTCATCTACCCGCGAACACGATGGCGCCAGCTTTCAACGCGTGGCATCTTCTCGTTCGGGTGCGAGCTGGCTCCGGCAGGGTTTACGAAATTCCTCTGGCGGTCGACTTTGATGCGGCCGTACATGCCCTCGGTATCCCCGTCATCGGCGGCCCTTGGCGGCAGTGGGCCGGGGCGGCCCCGTTGCACCTGAATGAACCCGGCTACACCTACGGCAGCTTTGGCGACTGGCGCCGGAGGGACCTGTCGGCGGTGGTGTATACGATGTGGAATCGGCGGGAGCTTTATTTGGCCGTGCGTGTGCGTAGCGACCGGCCTTTTCGCCAAGCGTTGGAGGGTGGCGCCGTGTGGGAACAGGACAGCGTGCAATTTGCTCTGGCGCCCGTCGCCGGGCGGGGCTACTCGGAGTTTAGCTTAGCGCAAACGGCACGGGGACCGCAGGTGTGGGATTATCAGAGCGGAAGGCTGGCCCGCGCAGCGCAGCTACACGTGCGAGTCAGGCCGGGCGAGGTCGTCTATCAGTGTGCGCTTCCATGGTCGGATGTGCCGGGCGTCGAGCCGGTGGTTGGTGCCCGTTGCCGCTTCGACGTCCTGATAAATAAGGATTACGGCGGGCACAGGGTTTATATGGAGCGCTACGGCACGGCCATCGTTAACGCCACCCATGATCCCGCCGCGATGGGATGGCTGCATTTTCTTGGCTCATAAAAGCTGCGCGGCCGCCAATGCTGGCGCGCACCGTCTGCTGCCGTGGTGTGTGAGCGCTTTTACAACAGTGATGAATCAATAGCACGGAAGGATCGATTCGTTGAAAATACCGAGGGCAAGCGAGCGGAAATTTTTGCCGACACCCTGAATACAACAATAAAACAAGGCGATGGCCTTTTTCGGCCAACCACCCAGCGAAGGCAAGCACCCCAAGGCGTTTTCAACGCGCCAACAGGCGGGAAGGCAGCGGGTCGAGCCGAGCTTCCCGACCTATCCCAGTTATTCCTACTGCGAAGGTATTGACGGAATCCACGTTTCAAGTAGGATAACAGTATGAATACAGCGATCAGAGCCGCCACCGTCCGCTTTACCACCAAAGGACAGGTGGTCATTCCACAGCGGTTGCGAAAAGAGTTCCAGATTAAGGATGGCACCCGGGCCGTGGTGGAGGCGGTCCCCGGCGGTATTCTGTTAAGGCCCGTCACCGCCGCAACCATTCGGCGCGCGCGCGGCATATTGAAGCGTTCGCCGGGGCAAAAACCCCTGGCCGAGGAGTGGGCGGAACATAAACAACTCGAGCGCCGGCTCGAAGAGGTAAAACATGGCGTCGCCGGTGCTGGATAGTTTTGCGCTCCTCGCCTACCTGCGCGATGAGGACGGCGCGCCGATGGTTCACGAGCTGCTGGAAAAGGCCGGTGAAAAAGACGCCCCTCTGCTGATGACCGAGGTCAATTACGCCGAGGTCAAATATATCGTCCTGCGTAAAACCGGAAGGGCGGCATGGAGACAAGTGGCCGCAGCGCTGGACTCGCTCCCGGTCGAGTTCGTACCGGCAACCCGCACGCTGGCAGACATTGCCGCCGAGTTCAAAGCCAACCATCGCCTCAGCCTTGCGGACGCCTTCGCCGCCGCGCTGGCAAAAGAAAGGAAAGTTGAACTGATTACCGGCGACCCGGAATTCAAAACGCTCGAAAGAGAAATCAAGATCAGTTGGCTCTGTCGCCGAG